>JALXFQ010000177.1 GCA_027067235.1 Gammaproteobacteria bacterium | reverse complement strand
TCGCTGTTGTGCCAGTTCGGTTTTGTCGAAATGCTGTTTCCGCCGCTGGATCAGCAACGTCTTTGTGAAAAACTGGACGATTGCAGCAGCCTGCTCTGTCGCGCCCTGCAAAATACCGATAAACGTATCCGCCGGGGCAAGTCGGTAACGCCGGCATTCATGTTCGCCGCCTTACTGTGGGAGCCGGTGCGGCAGCGCTACGAGGAATTACTGGCGCGCCAGGTGCCGCCGATCACGGCCATGGACAAGGCCGCCATGGAGGTGCTGGAGCGACAGGCGGCGCGAGTTGTTGTGCCCAAGCGCTACAGCGTGCCGATGCGGGATATCTGGACCATGCAGCTGCGGCTGCCGCGGCGCGGCGGGCGGCGGGCGTTCAGTCTGCTGGCGCATCGCCGTTTCCGCGCGGCCTATGATTTTTTGCTGTTGCGCTGCGAGGCAGGTGAAGAAGATCCCGGACTGGCGCAATGGTGGACGCGCTTTCAGGATGTCGATGAAAGCGAACGCGTCGCCATGGTGCGGGCCTTGCAGCCGGGCAAGTCGGGCTCGTCCCGCCGCAGGCGCCGCCGGAAACCGAAAACCCGCGCGGCCAACAGGCCGGCCTGAAATGGTGACGGCCTATATTGCCCTGGGCTCCAATCTGGACGACCCCATGGACCAGTTATATCGGGCTCGCAGTGCGATCAGCGAGCTGCCAGAGACAGTATTGAAACACTGTTCGTCAATCTATCGCACAAAACCCGTAGGATATGCCGCGCAGCCGGACTTTCTGAATGCGGTATGTGCCGTGGAGACGGCATTGTCACCGCAGGCATTGCTGGCGAAATTGCAGCACATCGAGCAAGCGCAGGGGCGCAAGCGCCTGCCCGGCAGGAACGGTCCGCGCACGCTGGATCTGGACATTTTGTTGTACGCTGACCGGGTGATAGCGCAGCCTGATCTGGAAATCCCCCATGCGCGCATGCTGGAGCGGGCTTTTGTTATCATGCCGTTGCTGGAAATTGCCCCGCATCTGGAAGTGCCCGGCGCCGGGCCGCTGCGAGGGTATTTAATACGTGTGAAGGATCAAGGCATCGAGAAACTACAAGGCTCATGGAGAGGCTAGCTATGTTCAATGACAACATACGCCGCATCGTGGTGGAAGGCCCCATCGGCGTGGGCAAAACCACCCTGGCGCGCAAACTGGCGGAGCGACTGGATTGCCGGGCGGATCTGGAACAGCCCGAGAACAATCCGTTTCTGGAGAAGTTCTACCGCTCTATGGACTGTCATGCGCTGCCGACCCAGTTGCATTTTCTGTTTCAACGCTGCGAGAAGCAGAATCGGGACAGGTCTGGTGGTGCCGGTGAGCGGGTTGTCAGCGACTATATGCTGGAAAAGGACCGCCTGTTTGCCCAGCTCACCCTGACAGCGGATGAATTCGATTTATATGACAAGGTGTACCGGCAACTGGACCCGGACCTGTCGCCGCCTGATCTGGTGGTTTACCTGCAGGCGCCCATGCATGATCTGGTGGACCGGGTGCGGCATCGTCGGGCAGACTGGGACTATCATCTGGAGAACGATTATCTGGAAAAGGTGGACCAGGCCTACGCCACTTTTTTTCACAATTATCGCGCTGCGCCACTACTGATCGTCAATACCGGCAGTGTCAATACGGTCGAAAACCCGCGGGATTTTGATATGCTGCTGGAATATATGGGCCAGATAGAAACCGGCCGTCACTATTTCAACCCGCTTGGCGCGTTATAGCTGTCATGAGCAAAATTACCATCCACACACTGCGCCAGATGAAACAGGACGGTGACCGGTTCGCCAGTCTGACCGTGTACGACTACAGTTTCGCCAGTGTGCTGGACAAAGCCGGTATCGAGCTGTTGCTGGTGGGGGATTCGCTGGGCATGGTTATCCAGGGATGCGACAGCACCCTGCCGGTGACTGTACAGGACATGGTTTATCACGTGCGCGCGGTAAAGCGCGGTGTCTCGAGTGGATTGATTCTGGCGGATATGCCGTTCGGCAGCTCCCAGCTGGGACCGAAGCCGACATTGGAAAATGCGACTGCGCTGATGAAAGCGGGCGCCGCAGCGGTCAAGCTGGAGGGCGGCGGCGTGATGGTGAAAACCGTGCGTTACCTGGTGCGTCGCGGTG
>JALXFQ010000176.1 GCA_027067235.1 Gammaproteobacteria bacterium | reverse complement strand
CAACTTTTTGACAGAGACACCAGCACATACACCTATCTGCTGTGGGACGAGCTCAGCCGCGAAGCCGCGCTGATTGACTCCGTGCGCGAGCAGGTCGAGCGCGATGCGCAGCTGATAAACGAGCTGGGCCTGGATTTGCGCTACATACTGGAAACGCATATCCACGCCGATCATGTTACCGGTTCCGACGCATTGCGGCGTAAAACCGGCGCGAAGGTGCTGGTGCACAAAAACAGCGGCAGCCAGTGCGCCGATCAGCTGATAGACGACGGCGATGAAGTACGCCTCGGCGATCTGGTGATACGGGTGTTGTACACGCCGGGTCATACCAATACCGACATCAGCTATCTGGTGGACGGCGCGGTATTCACCGGCGATACGCTGCTGATACGCGGCACCGGGCGCACCGACTTCCAGTCCGGCGACGCCAGCGCGTCATATGATTCCATTACCGGCAAGCTGTTTGCGCTGACCGATGATACGGTGGTTTATCCGGGCCATGACTACCGTGGTTTTACCCGCTCGACCATCGGCGAGGAGAAACGCTGGAACCCGCGCATCGGCGGCAAGACACGGCAAGAGTACATTGCGATCATGGAGGCCCTGGATTTGCCAAAACCGGCGCGCATCGACGAAGCCGTGCCCGGCAATCTTGCCTGCGGCAGAGCCGCCTGATCCGGCACAAGATTAAACCAGCGCGGGTGGTGTGCTGCGCGCTTGTTTTAATCCCTCGCCCCCGGGAGGGAGAGGGGTGTTATGTACGGCGGCCTGATTTTGAATCCTCTCCCGGTTTCGGGAGAGGGGAAAATCGGCTACGTTATATTTCCGCCGGTTTCAGGGAAATGTAGCCAATGCCGGCCGCCGCTCCCAGACCGGTATTACCTTCCAGCGCGATGGGAACCAGCGAGATGTTTTTGTCGCCGCCGCCTACCAGCACCGCCGCGCCAACACCGACGCCAACGCTGGCCGAGGCTTTAGCGCCCACATAGTCGCCAGCCAGCGAATAAGCTGCCGGCGCTATATCAGACGACCCGCCCAGCACGGTAAAGGCAATGTGCTCCTGTTTTTTCCAGTTCAGGTCCAGCCCCAGGCCGATGCCGGTCTTGCCGTCATAGTCCTCTTTGCCGCCCACGTGGTCATATACGCAGTTCATTTTTACCGACGAATGAACCACCCAGCTGGTATGCGTCCCGGCAATGCGGCTGCAGGTCAGTACGCCGAGCTCCACGCCGCCCGCGCCGAAAGACGTTGACGGGGCGAACGCGCCCAGTGAAATCATCGCGGCCAGACTCAATGGCGTTACCAGATTTAATGGCGTTACCGGGCTCAATGGTTTGACCAAACGTAATGGTTTTAACAGTTTCATGATATATCCTCCTGTCAGGGGCGCTTTGCTGTATCGTTGGTTTGGTTGCGCGTCACGCCGGTTCGCGTTTCCGTGTTCTCAAGGACATAGACCCGCCGCTTCGTAACATTCTTTCAAACGAATGGAGCAAAATGAAACCAGACAAACACATTACCGCTGCGATGATTTTGCTGCTGATGTCGGCTCTGACCAGCGCCAGCGCGGCCTGGAGCGCCGAAACCTGCACCGCGCCAACGCTCCCAAGCGTTCAGGCTGGCATTCATCGCAGCGTGGGGTATTTGCTGGATTCACTGCACCGCAATGGCCGATTTACGTATCGTCGCTACTTCGATCCTTCCGCCAAACCCGCTCACGCTTCCTATAATCTGTTGCGCCACGCCGGGGCGATTTATGCGCTGGGTCTGTATTACGGGCTGTCGGGCGACAACAGCGTGCGTGAACCGATGCAGCGCGCGGCGCGCTTCCTGACGGATTGCTGCATTGCGCCCCTGCCTGAATCCCGAGCGGGCCATAACGACATGCTGGTGGTCTGGTCAGACCAGAAAATGACCGGCATTCCGTCCTACCCGCTGGTGGCGAAACTGGGCGGCGTAGGCCTGGGCCTGGTGGCGTTGATGTCAGTGGAAAAGGTTCGGCCACACCAGGGCAAAGGCGAGGGGGACAGCCGTAAAATGGCAATCGCGCGGCGGCTGGGTCATTTCATCGTCTTCATGCAGGAGCCAGATGGCCGTTTCTTTTCGCGCTATCTACCGGCGCTGAGTCCGTCGCGCCATGGGCATGACCTGCTGTATTACCCCGGCGAAGCAGCGCTGGGATTGCTGATGCTGTACCAGCAGGACCCGAACCCGGTGTGGTTGTCCGCCGCCGTGCGGGCGCTGACCTATCTGGCCGACAGCCGCGCCCGTGCCGCGCCGGACAAGGTTGAAAAAGACAACTGGGCGCTGATCGCCAGCGCCATGCTGTTAAAGAAATGGCCGCAACGGGTGAGCAGGGAGCAGACGAAGAAAATCATCCGTCACGCCGCCCTGATCGCCCGCGCGATACTCTCGGACCTGCCGCGCGAACAGACGCCCGTTACCGCGGGCGCGCTGGAAGCCGGGGGACGAACCGTGCCGACAGCCATGAACCTGGAAGGCGTGCTGGCGGCGCTCAGGATATTGCCCAATGGCTATGCGCCGCTGATAGCGCGGCTGCAAACAGCGGCGGACTGCGCCATGGATTTCCTGCTGCGCTCACAGATCACCAGCGGCGCGCTGAACGGCGGCATGCCGATTTTCCCGCGCCTTGAGGACAACTTCCAGCGCGGCCCGGCAGTGGCGAATATCCGCATCGACTACGTTCAGCACACGCTGGACGCCATGATTGGCTACGCGGCGCAACGTATCGAGACCCGAGCCGCGCCGCAAAAACCGCTCAAATAAACAGGCTGATGTCCGCTTTCTGCGCCGTCGGCAGAAAACTGGCCGCGCCCACCCAGTCGTCGATTTCATTAATGAAATCATCCTTTTTCATGCCGTACAGATCGACGGTCATCTGACAGGCCACCAGTTTCACCTCCGCCTCGACACAAAGCTCGCGCAGCTCGGCGATGGACGCAACGCCCTTGTCGCGCATGGTCTTTTTCATCAGGCCGCTGGCGAGATTCTCGAAGCCGGGGATGGTGGCCATCAGCGCGTTGGGAATATTCAGCTCAGTGTCCTGCAGCCATTTCGGCCCCACCGGCAGCTTCATCGGCATGGCCGGATTGCCCAGCGGACTGAGTTTCAGGTCCAGGTCTTTTTTCAGCAGATTCAGGCCGTAAAAAGTGAAAAACACCGCCACGTCCCAGCCCAGCGCCGCCGCGGTAGAGGCCAGAATGAACGGCGGGTAGGCCATGTCCAGCGTACCCTTGGTGGCAATAATGGTCATCGACGGCGTATGTTCCGCCTCGCGTTTGGCCATGCGCTCGTCAAACCACTGATTGAACAGGTCCTGATTCATGCCTGTCCTGATGTCTACGGATTTACCCATGACGCTTCTCCTGTGATTTACGAATGGTGAAACGGAATTCGCCGTTTACGCTGGCGTTTTCCACCAACTCGTTACCCGTCTGGTTGCAGAAAGATTCCATATCCTTCACCGAGCCAGGATCAGTGGAAATAACGAGCAAAGTCTCGCCGTCTTCCAGACCGGCCAGCGCCTTGCGCGTCCGCAAAATCGGCAGCGGGCAGTTCAAGCCGCGCGCATCCAGTGAATGTTCAGTTGTCGTGTTCATAGTCATCTCCTTAGTTATATGACCGGTCGGTCAAGTCAAGATTCAAAAAAACGCCGGGAAAGCCGACAGCGGCATCGACCCGGCGGGTGAGGAAACGGGTGGAAAAGGCCAGGTGGTTTATCGTCTCGGAACAGGGGATCAGTAAAATCAATGTCTTCAGGCGGTATAGCCATTTTACCCCCTCTCCCCTTGAGGGGAGACGACTGCATGGATGCAGGAGGTAGGGAGACGCAGGAAGCCAAAGCCGAGGGATGGGGTGAGGGGTGTTGTTATGCGCGGCGGCTCGATTTTGAACCCTTTCCCGGTTTCGGGAGAGGGGACTATCGGCCAAATGGCCGCTCAATCCGGTTTTCAGCCATAAGCGTTCCGAGGGGAGGACTCCGAAAAGAGCCGACCGGTCGGTCAAGCCGTCGGGTAAACAAAAGACCGGGATACACATTGCTTCAGCCCTTCTCAATACGGATGGTTTTAATGGCGGGACCCAGCTGATAAATAACCTCCGGGTCGTTCTGCGCCTTCGCCAGCAATATGACGCCTTCCAGATAGGCCAGCATGGCCTCCGCTGTTTTCTCCACATCCAGCGCTGCGATACTGCCTTCGGCGACGGCCTGTTCCAGCGTCTCGCGAAAGCGCACCTTGGCCTGTTCGAAAACCGCCAATAACTTGGCGCGCAGTATGTCGTCCTGTGTGCTGACCTCCAGAGCAAGATTTCCAAACAGGCAACCGGGCATGCGGCCATGTATATCCTTGACCGACTTTTGCCAGAAATAGGCCGCATCCAGCAAGGTATCGATACGCTCCATCGGCGGCAAATCAGGGTCAAACGCCTCCGCCACGAAGCCATCCGCCCAGTCCCTGGCAAATTCCTCGATTACCGCCAGCACCAGATCCTGCTTCGACGGGAAGAAATGATAGAAACTGCCTTTCTGGATTTTCGCGCCATCGCAAATCTCCTTGATGCCTACGTCGGCGTAGGAGCGGGAATGAAAGCGCTGTTTGGCGACTTCGATGATGCGGTCTTTGGTATCTACTCGGGCGTTCATGTTTTGTATCTTACTAGACCGGTCGGTCAAGGGCAAGTTTTGGGTTTTTCGTGGCTTTTGTTCGTGTGGTTTTGGTTTCGGAGCTAAATTGGCGCACTGCAGAGGTTTTGTTGCCGCTATCGCGGCGGATTGATTAGAAAGCGGGGACCCGCCCCCGCAGGCGTGTTCCTTTTTTGCGCCGCCAAAAAAGGGACGAAAAAAGGCGGCCCCTGGATTTGGCCCTACGGGTGGCGCTATCGCGCCATCTGCGCTTCTCATCCAGCCCGGCGGTTTTCCAATGGGCTTCCTGCCCATGGGAAAACGAGCGGCCTCCCTGCCGCTCCCCTGCGGGCTTGATCCGGTCTGGCCTGCGATGCTCGACTGAATCCAAGGGTAGAAAAACGGCTCGCTAACGCATCGCCTCTCAATGCTTGCTTCGCAAGCCAAAAAGCGCGATGCGCAGCGAGCCGTTTATCTCTCCCCCTTCAATGCCGCCGAGTATCGCAGTATTTTGCCGAGTAGAGCTTGTCGCTGTTTGAGCGCGTGCGCGAGTTCGACAAGCGGCGGCAAAATGCGAGAAACGCAGGGAACCCGCAGGGCGGCGTATTGGGGCGCGATTTCTTTGGTTCGTTTCTTTGCCGCGCAGCAAAGAAATGAACACGGCGCGCGGGGCCGCGACCCCGCATCAGAACAATCTGCCGCGATAGCGGCAACAACGCCAATTAGACTTAAAGCATTGCGATAATCCCGAAATAGGAGCTCCAAATAATACGGTGCAGTCATATCGACTACGCTCACAGTTAACTCATTGTTTACTTGAGTATTATGCTGTAACCTCTCAGGTATTTATGCGGCTGCAATCGCCGTATAACGTCGGGAAGTGATTTCCTGGAAAAATCTGTAACGTATTGATATGAAGTAGTTTTATATTGATTGGCAGGGAAGGGGTTTTATTGCGGCGGATGGGTCGCCGAAATATAGTTATGTTCTCAAAGGCGATATGTCGAAGGGAAGAAATAGACGTTGACAAGTCCATATGGGACGCTATAATGTCCTCCATAGACTTATGGAGGTCGTTATGATTATATACGCAATCTGGAACAATAAAGGTGGCACGGGCAAAACAAGCCTTGCTTTTCAGACGGTTACTCGATTTGCTGAGAAGCATCCCACCAAGAAAGTGCTCATGATAGACATGTGCCCCCAAGCCAATATGTCAGAAATATTGCTAGGTGGGCAGGAAGGTTCGGGAAGCAAGAACCTTTTAGCCGAGCAAGGAAAAACACCTCGATCCAGTATCGGAGGATACTTTGACTTACGGCTTAAAGCACCCTTTAGTCCACCAATTTTTTCTGCTGAAGATTATGTTTCACATCCCAGAGAATCAAACGCAGGAATCCCGGAAAATATCGACTTAGTGTGTGGTGATCCGCTATTAGAACTACAGGCGATGGCAATGAACACTCTGGCTAATGCGGATATACCAGGTACAAATGCATGGCTTAGCGTCATAGATTGGCTGAGGGAGCTTCTCGATCAACTTAATTATGATAATGTGTTCATTGATACTAATCCTAGTTTCTCAATGTACACACAAATTGCACTAGCAGCATCAGATCGCGTGATGCTTCCTGTTATGGCAGATGATTCATCGCGTAGAGCAATCCAAAACGCCTTCTCTTTAATTTATGGCCTAAAATTGCCTTCTGAGGTTTACTCAAAATACACTTTTGCTAAGAAGATGACTGATGCCGGGCGCGGTCTCCCTAAAATACATCTGATTCTGAAAAATCGCTTAACTCAATATATGGGAACAGCATCAGCGTTCCAAGCTGTGCTGCTCGGTATAGATTCAGATATTTCGCAATTACTTAAAAGCTATCCGCAGCATTTTAATTTTAAATCCGTGGCTGAGGGGGTTCTGGATATCAGGGATTTTGGTACTACCGGAGTCGTGGCATTTGCCAGAGGATGCCCATTCTCTAACATGCCTACTGGAAAGCTCACACTAAGTGGACGTCGAGTACAAGTAAAGCCAGATTATCGGGATCAAGCTCTAGAAGCCATAGATGCTGTAGTAGATAAATTGAATCAAAAATGACATAACAATGGGCTCCAAGAGACGTCAAAAAGCGCCACTCGTTCCTTGCTCTGCTTATTGCCGCCCCAGAGCCCAAGCGTTGAAACTAATAGTCAGAGAACGTAGGATTTAACGTAGTAAGTGCATATTGCTACCTTCAAGAAGACAAACTGGTGGCCTCAGCCATTTTTGCTCTACTCAGGACCTCCTAAGTGTGTTGGAGGTAATGGGTGCCTTCGGAGCGATAGGCTTTAACCTATCACTGGCAATGAGGTGAAAACCAATGGCTAGTAAAACGAAATGCCGCCCTGTGCGGACTTCGCCAAAGCCTGGGCCAAAAACGGTAAGAGTGAAAACTCATACTCGTTCAAAGCCCAAGTCCACTGGCAAGAAATGCTAATGGGCTAAGGCTCAAGGCTGGTTGAGGCCACCACTTTGTTTTTTTGTTATCCAACTTTATTTTATAGGGCAGCACAGGGAATATGTATTTCTTAATTGATGCCAACGTCGCTGCTGGATATTACCTACCGCGTTCCCTGAATTCAAAAAAGGCACAAGAATCTATTCGCTTAATTTTGAATTATGTAAGGGCTAATCCTGGCGAACATTTTATATACATTCCCAATTTCTGCATTGCTGAAACCTTTTCTGTATTTATGAAACACAGTTTTGGTCAGTGGAATAGTCATGTAAAGAGAAAAGGAACGATTGATACTAGAGTTTATAAAAGTATTGTTAGGCAATTCCAGAAAGATATCCATAATGGACATTTTATGTATCACTATGAACTATCCAGATACCATGTGTTAGGTGTTAATCTGGTTGCACCTATTGATCATTACTACAAAGTTACTCGCGGAAAAAAGCGCGTAGTACCAATGGGTACGTTTGATCACTTAATTATTAGCATGGGTATGCATCTTGCGCACATCCATGGACGAGATAATGTCTGTATATTGTCTTGCGACGATCGACTAATAAATATATTGAAGAAGTGTAAAGCTCATATACCATGGACTATTGTGAAAAAACTAGACTTAGGTGCCGCACACGCACTCACGGGTAGAAGGTTTGGTCCAAAGCTGTTTCCAAAGCATTTAAATCTTAAGAGTGCAACCAAGAAAGAATATGAGAGAATATTTCCTTCTTGGCCATTGCCAGAATCAAAAGTAGGGCGTGTTTATCGGTATATTGGAAAATGATGTCTAGAAGTTCTGAGGGCACAGGTTCTGGGGACACCCATTAGCCAATCTCTGTCAACACCCCGAACAACCCCCTGCCAATGGTAAGCACCGGCATTAGGGATAAACCCCTCTGTTTCCGGCCATGATCGCACCTGTGGGGTTCTAGTGGCACGAAACTCAACTATAATGTCACCCCCCAAACAACACCACCAAAACCCAATCACCCATCCGACCCATCACCCGGCTTAAAACTCGGAATATCCGCATTCCCGATATACAACAACAGCCCACCAACAAACACAAAAAAGAAAATACCCGCGATAAAACTGGCCGTGACGGGATCATCGCTGCCCAGTTCCTGCGTTTTCAGGTAAAGGAAAACAGCGCAGACTATCGCCGCCGCGAAACTGAATTTGCCGCTGACGGTGGCGGTTCTCTGCAGGAAGCTTTTGGGTGCTTTCATAGTTTGATTCCGGAAAAGTAAAGTGCTGATTGTACAACGCTTCGAGGTTTTGCTTGCGTTATAATCGACGCAAAATCACATGAGAGAACTCCATGAAGAATTCCATGGCGGATCAGCTGCTGCGGGCCGGGCTGGCGAACAAGAAGCAGGCGCAGAAGGTTAGCGCCGAGCAGCGGAAAAAGAAGAAACAGGCGCGCAAGAATCGCGCGCCTCAGGCGGCGGGTGGGGACGCGTTTGCCAAACAGCGTGCGGAGCAGGCCGCGCGCGACCGAGAGTTGAATCGCCAGCAACAGGCGCAAAAGGAACAGCGCGCCATCGCCGCTCAGATTCGGCAGTTGATCGAAATGAACCGCCTGGAGCGCGATGATGGCGAGATCGCCTACAACTTCGCCGATGGCAAGACCGTGCGCAAGTTGTATGTGACGGAAGACATGCACAAAAAACTGGGGCGGGGGAGCCTGTGCATAGTGAGGCTGGGAAACGCCTATGAGGTTGTGCCCAGAGTCGTGGCGGACAAAATCAGCCAGCGCGACGCCTCGGTGGTGGTCTCGTCAAATACGCTGGAAACATCCACGGAAGAAGACGATATATACGCCGATTACGCGGTGCCTGATGATTTGATGTGGTAAACGGGGAAAGACGATGACGAGAATTGGTGCGCCGCTGAGCGGAAACGCGACGAAAGTGCTGCTCTGCGGCGGCGGGAGTGTGGACGAGGGGCTGGTGAAGGCCAAACCGGCTTCCGGCGCGGTAAAAATCGCATTGTGAGCGGTGACATCAAACAGGCTCTGAATCTGGAAACCGGCAAGATCAGCTGGCCGGAATTGCAGCGTTATTTTGCCGCTGGCCGCATGTTGGTGGTCGATGGCTCGCTTGACCTGGTGGAGGTGGCGGCGCTGTTTGCCACCGACGATGCGCCAGAGGTGGCAGCGCTATTGGAAGGTGAGCAAATTGCACCAGCCAGCACTGCCCAGGCGCGGGACTGGCAGGAGACCAATCCCGAGTTCTGGGCGGTGGTTGTTGCGCCGTGGGTGCTGACCCAAAAAATTAGCCCGAACAGGACAAAGTGTGCTTTCGCGCAAAAAAGCAAAATGCCCATCAAGCCATTGATTAAATGACATGAATTCAGGATATACGTCCGCCTGTATGAAATATCCGGGTTAGTTCAGCAGCAGGTCAATAATCGCCGACATGGCGCCGCGCCGGCCATCGACGGAATCAGGTACGCCGTTATGGTTGGAATCAGTATCACGCACGTGCGGATCGCTGCCGAATCGGCTCTCCTGGTAGTTGGAAAAACCGTCGCTGTCCGGGTCCTGATTTCTGTCCGCCGCGCTACGCGGGTTGAGGCCGTGGGCATTTTCCCAGGCGTCGCTCATGCCGTCATTGTCATCATCGGGATCACAGGCATCACCCCTGGCGTCGCCATCGGCATTGGCCTGGCCGGGGTTGGGCGTGGCGGGGCAGTTATCGGCCTGGTCGCCAATACCGTCACCGTCGGAATCAATCACATTACTGAGAAAGCCAAGGTCCCGGGTGGTAAAATTCTGCAGGTGCGGGAAAATCTCATTCAGATCGGTGTCGTCGATGCCCATCCATTTGGCCAGGGTTGCGCCATATTGATCGGTAGCGATTTTTGGAATGAAGCGGCCGTCATCGTTGGCGTCATCGGGTCCGCCCAGCACATATTGTGGCAACTGGCCGATAATCTGCCCACCGGCCACGGCGCCGCCCATGACCAGTGCATGGGAACCCCAGGCGTGGTCGGTGCCGTCGCCGTTGATGGTCAGCGAACGGCCGAATTCCGAGGCGGTAAAGGTGGTGACGGTGTTGGCCACGCCCAGTTCCTGGGTCATTCTGTAAAAACTGTCCAGCGCAGAATCCAGCTTGCCCAGTTGGCTGGCGTGGGTGTTGAGCTGGTCGCCGTGGGTGTCGAAGCCGCCCATGGCGACAAAAAATATCTGCCGTTTCATGCCCAGGGTCTGGCGTATGGATATGAGTTTGGCGACAGCATGTAGTTGCTTGGCAAGGTTGTTTTCCGTGTCGTAGGGCGTTTGCAGGGTCGGGCTGCTGTCGTAGGCGCCACGCAGCGCATCCAGCCGGTTTCTGATGTCTGTGGTGGTGCTGGCCAGCTGGCTCGCCAGCACATGGTTGCGCGACAGCGCCAGTACCTGTCCCCAACTGGCGCGACGCGCCTGCGCGGACGACCATTGTTCATGGTAATAGTCGAAATTGCTCACGCCGTCCCAGGGACTGACCGCCAGCGGTTCGGTCAGATCGCCCATTTGCCACAGGTTGCTGCCGTTGAGGGTGAACGTGGGCGGTAGCTGGGTATTGCTGTTGGCGTCCATGAGCAGATCAGCCATGCGCCCACCCCAGCCGGAATGAGACACGCCAGTGGAGGGCGAGAGGCCGGTTTGCCAGATTTCCTGCTGATGGCTGTGCGAGAACAGGTCCGGTGGCAGCACCGCGCTGTCGTTGAGGATCTGGGCCCGGGTCACCGGCTGGTATAGAGTGCCGACATTGCTAATCAGGGCCATGTTTCCCTGATTGTAGCGCACCCTGCTTTTGGCCATGGACGGGTGAAAGCCGTGTTGGTTTCCCGTTACCGGCAGCAGACTGGCGCGGGGGATGGCCAGGTTCTTTCTGATACTGGCGTAATTGTTGTAGGCGGCGCTGCTGTAGGGTACGAACATGTTAAAGGCATCGTTGCCGCCATACAAGAATACGCAGACCAGGCTTTTATGGCCGGGCAGGGCGGTATAGTTGGCGGCCAGCGCCGCCTGGATCAGGTTCAGCCTGCCCTGCATGGCGAGCGCGCCCATGCCGAAGCTGCCCAGAGCCATTTTTTTCAGGAAGGAGCGGCGTTGCTTGTCATGCGGGTTCATTTCCGTGCTCCTATTGCTGAATCTGGTAGTCAGGTGACATGAACGACAGGGAAATCAGGTCCCGGGTTTTGTTCCTGCGTTCCTCTTCCGGCGTATCCCCCCACCAGCGGTTGGTGTTGAGCAGATGGTCGCGCAATATCTGACGCAACCCGGCCGGCATCTGGCCGTTGAAAACCAGCAAATTAAGATGGTCGAGAATGGTGTCGGGACTATCGACCATGGCCTGTTCCGCGCTGAGGTCCAGCGGGCTGGTCCAGCTTGCGTCCGGATCCGCATAGATACTGTTGTTCATGGCATTGATGACAGCCGCGACCGTGTTCTCATTGACGATCTGGAATTCCGGCGCCACCAGGCCGGCGCGGCGGATTTCACCCGAAGGTGAATGGTCCGGCAGATAGAAATTGAATACGGAAGGTGATCGCAGCATGCCCTCGCCGGTGGCGCCCTCCATATGGTAGGTACTGATACCGGAGAAACGATACACCCAGGTACCGGGGTATTCGTTCCATTCCCCGCCGTCGCGTTTTTGCGCATGAAAGGCCCGATACAGATGGGATATGCGCAACAGCGGTTCGCGCAGTTTGCCGAAGGTGTTCGGCAGCGCTGCCGGACCGCTGCGTGCTTCCTGGTCAAGCAGAATGGCCCGGACGACAGCCTTCAGGTCGCCACGTACGCCGGAGCCGTTGTTATTGAACACGCTGGCGACGCGGGCGACATAAGCCGGTGTCGGATTGCTGGTAACCAGCCGCTGGATCAGCTGTTTCGAAATGAACGGCCCCACATTGGGGTGGTTGAAAATATTGTCCAGCGCCGCGCTCATGTCCTGCTCGGCGGTATTGCCTGCCGGCAGTATGGCTCCGCCGAGCAAATGCTTCTCGCCGGTATCGTGATACTGCTGAACCGCTGTCATGGGCTGGGTGCGGTCGGCATCGCCATACCAGTCGTCCCAGTTGATGCCGGCATAGTTCCAGCCGGTAAAAACGCGGGCGAATTCCTTGATGGTGTTCTGGTCGTAGGTGGGGATGGGCTGGCCGCTGCCGTCCAGTTTCAGCGAGCCATCCAGGTTGAGCTCGTGCAGGCCGATGGAAAACAACTGCAGGACTTCCCGCGCATAGTTTTCGTCGGGGCGGATGTTATTGGCCGGGTCGGCTTTCTGGTTGCGCACCATGCTGAGGTAGATGCCCATGACCGGGTGCAGGGTGACTTTTTCCAGTAGCGTGCGGTAATTGCCAAAAGCCTGCTGCACCAGCATGTCGTAATAACTGGCGAGTCCGAACTGGGTGTTGCTTAGCGCTGGCGCCTTGCCGGACACCACAAAAATCTGGCTGAGAGCGAATGCCACGCGCTGACGCAGCTGGTCCTGGCCTTCGATGATATTGCTCCACCACTGGTCGTGACGTGACGGCACCCAGGTGTCTTGACCGCATGCGCCATCGTCTTCTACGTCAGGGCAGCGTGCCCGCACATAGGCTTCCTGCGATGGCGAAGCCGGCATGGCGAACTGTTCGTCCAGCCAGGCATTGAAACTGGGCAGACTTTGCAAATGGGCAATGCTGGCGCTGGTCGGGCCGAAGGTGGCCTGCGTCAGAAAGCGCGCGGACTCAGGGGCTGAATCGGTCGCATCGGCAGCATGACTGCAGGGGATAAAACAGGCCCAGCTCAAACAGAGGCCGAGAACACAAAAATAGCGTGATAAACATCTCATGAAAAAGGACTCCTCCCGTTTTCTCTTTAGTACAGAATCGAGAAAATGCAACTGCCTCACAGCAACTGCAAAGCCCTTTGTTCAAGCCCTTATCTGGTGGTGGCCGCCAGCAACCCTGGAAAACCGCCGTGCCTGCGGCCGCGCCCGCTGAAACGGGACCGGTTGGGGTTTATCGGGTTATGCGCCAGTTCGCACCACCCGCGACAGCAGTCTTGGTATTGGCGAACTCACCTCCCTGTCGGACTCCCAGTCTGGCAAAAAGTTTCCATTTCGTTTGCAATCTGCCACAAGCATCCGTTCGCGCCCAGGCAAACACCCTCGGCCTGTATCTGCCCGCCGCCAGGTCAGTCGGCGGGAGCCGTAATTTCCTGCAGTCTATTCTGCCGACGAGGGCAGGGCATTGCGGCTGCTGGCTGCCATGCGGAATACCCGATGTTTACGCACCAGGCGCGCGCCAGTGGCAATCAGTCTATCGACATTTTCATCCGACAAGGCAAAGCTGGTAGGAACATTATTGAAATAGCGTTCCTGATCCGCTGTCAGATTGTTGAACGACATGTGTATCAGCTCATACGTTACTGGCTTGCCACGCCGCGCCATTTCGATGGTCCAGTCAGACAGGACCTGCCTTACCCGTGACAGGGTCGCTTCACTGTATTGCCGGATCATGGTCTTGGTTGCAGCCTTGATGACGCTTCCGGCGCTCATGGGTTGGGAGTTCAGTCCGGATTTTGAGTCTGGCGTTACGGATGCGTCGACATAGAGCAGGATGATTTTCCGGGTAGCATTGCGGCCTTCGTGTTCAAGCATATTCTGCACGCCGCCATAATATTTCACTTTTTCCAGAAAGGGCCGCAGCCCGGTGTTGTCGGTGAGTCCGCCATCGGCGAGATGGATAAATCGCTGCCGGGGCGGAAAGGTGATTTCTCCTGCGCCGCCCTGGGCCGGGCCGGCAGGGGTGCAATAGGCGGCGTAGTTGTTCAGGCGAATGGGGCTGTAGAGCAGAGGAACCGCCGAGCTGGCGGTAATGGCTCTGGCAACCGGAATGCTGCGGGCGTCAGAACAGATGCTGTTCAGGCCCTGATCGGAAAAAGTGAACTGACTACCGGAAGCAAGATCAGAAGCGCTGATCTCCACTTTCGGTCCGGTGTCGTCCAGCAGCTCGTCAACCGTGTGACCTGAAAACAGCAGGTCATCGAGATAGCTGACCATGGCTTCGCTGCGGCCCACATCTTTGCGCAGCAGTTTTTTGATGACATTGATTCGGGCAAACGCAGGCGGGAAATCAATATTCAGGTTGCGGCGCAGAAAACGCTGCTCGAAGCTGTTAAAGATTTTATCGCCATACAGGCCATAGTAGGCGGCGGTAAATGCGCCCCCGGATACGGCGAAAATCGTATCCAGTTCTTCCAGCGCGGGTCGTGGACCGCTAGCGGTCTGGATAGCCGACTGCCTTAACGCCTGCAGGGCGCCAAAAGATAACGCGGCAGAGCGTGTGCCACCGCCTGAAAGGCTCAGGATGAAAAGTAGTGAATCCGAATTCTTTCCATGACTGTCTCGAGGCTCATGGACTCGTTGCAGTTTCCTCAAGGGCTGGTTGGGAACGAAGTCCGAGTCTATAAAGCTGCTGTTCGCCCACAGTAACAGGCTGATGGTACTCGCTCTGAATAACCATCGACGGTAACTCATTGAAAAATCAATAGCGTATAAAGCGCTTACAATATTATCAGAGTGTAAAAAATGATGCCAGGGCGGATGTTTCCTGAAGGAATCAGGGCGTCAGTGCGAGCAGAACAGGCAGCGGCTGGAACCGGCATGGAGCGGAACAGTGGCAGGAGGGTGACAGGCGCCGAATGGCAGATTGTGGCGGCAGAGGTTTGATCGCCGTGCCCGGATTGCGGGCAGAAAAAAACACCGCCCTGCGCAGAAAACAGGGCGGCTGGCTGTTCGTGGTCGTTATTCGCCGGAAGCGTTGGGCGGAATTCTGCCGCCCGTATCCGGCGCGTTGGCATGAATCCAGCTTACAGCCGCGTCGAAATCCTGCATGATGGACCTGCCTTCCCA
This sequence comes from Gammaproteobacteria bacterium, assembly GCA_027067235.1. Classification (GTDB taxonomy): domain Bacteria; phylum Pseudomonadota; class Gammaproteobacteria; order QOAV01; family QOAV01; genus QOAV01. The sequence continues at coordinate 5,119 of JALXFQ010000176.1, read as the reverse complement.
GGTCTTGTTTTTCGCAATCAGCGGCACACCGTTCTCGTTGGATTCGTGACAGGCTGCGCATTTCAGAGGCCCACGGCTGCCATCCGGGTTGTATTGCGGTGGCTGGTTGTAGGTGGTCGTATCAATGCGCGGCGTAACCGGATACAGACCGTGTATGGATTCATGACAGGCCTGGCAGGAAAGACCGGCGTGTCCCTTGGAATAACGCACCTGACTGTATTTGCCCGGCTGGTTAATGGGGAAGGCAGCGCCGCCCTGGCCTTCGACATAGGGCGCAGCATGACAGTCGGCGCAATGGGGTACGCCGGGCGACAGCCAGTAGTCACGGCCATCGGAGGCGGCGTCATAGGGTACGGCCATGGCGCCGTCGGCACCCTCCGGCAGCTTCAGCGACGCAATATCCACAGCCGGATTGGTGGACAGCAGGGTTATATTGGGGTCGCCATCCTCGTCCTTGTGGATAAGCGGCTTGCCATCTTTGGTGGCGATAATGCCAATATCCGGCACCAGCCTCTTGCGATCCCAGACACGCAGTATGTTCTTCATGTCTGCTGCCTTGGCGGAAAAGGTGGAAGGTTTGGTTTTCGGGTCCATCCACTGATCGGTCAGTTCCCGGGTGGAGATGCCGATGGCTTTGGCAATATCGTCCAGTGACCGGTCGCGTATGGTTTCGCCTTTTTGCCAGAAAGCCTGGGTCAGATTGTCGCGCTGATACAGTTCGCGACTGAGCTGGTTGTGGCAGTTGGTGCACCACAGCCCCTTGCCGTTCTCGCCGGTGCCGATTTTTGAGACATTGGTTTTCAGCCATTCACCTATGGCATTCAGATGCTCCGGCGTTTCCGCGCCGTCCTTGTCCTTATCCGGGTTGGAATGCACGTCGCGACCGACGTAACAGCCGCCCTTGGAGTCGCGGTTGTCCCGCAATGCGTTACTGTTCTTGCCGTCCGGCGTGATGGGGTAGTTGTCCATGCTGCGGTCCTGGCGATGGGCCGGGTGACAACCCTGGCACATGCCGGTGCGGCCATTGGCGTCGGACAGGGAACGTACCTGCAAATGCCCGCGGTGTATGGCCTGACTGACAGGTTCCAGCTTGGTATCGCCTTTCACTGTCTTGCCCATCACCGAGGATGCGGTGCCCAGCGAATTAAGCACGCCGATAACATTGTCGGCATGGCATTTCTGGCATAACACCGGATCGCGACCGAGGCGGTTGCTGGTGGAACGGCTGTCGGCGTCATAGTCGGACAGGAAATCGGTACCAAACTTGCCGTCGTGTATCTCCAGCACAGAAATGGATGTGGCTTTCAGATTGGCGATGTAATCGCTGGCGCCGAGGCCCTTCCAGAAGGCTTTTTCCTTCTTGTACAGGTTATAACGCGTGCCATTGGAGTTTTCGTTGGAGTGGCAGTTGGCGCAATTGGGCACGTCAATGGGATTGGTGCCGGTGAAGCTGACGGGTTTGCCGCTGTGGCTGTCGAGTATGGGCTTGCCGCTATCGGCGTCCACCAGATCCACCTTGGCCATCTGGTAGGGTGTAATGTCGGACTCGACCAGTTCCAGCGGATTTTTCTTGGCCACGTCATCAAAAAATGGCGTCAGCGGCAGACCCAGTGCTTCCCAGATACCCGGGTTGGTGAGCATGATCGGCACATTGTCCAGCACCGGGCCCTTGGTATAGACAACGGTGCCGGTTTCGCCGGAAAATTTCATGTGACCATCGTTGAGCTTGTCGCCGGTAGGGCCGTGATCGGTGGGTATTTTCAGCTGGATGCCGACATATTTCTTTTCGCTGTCCCTCGACGTGTTGTCCGGGTTGCCGCCCTCAAGGTCGGTGTAGATATACAGTTGGGTGAAATAGGCGTTGGCAACGTTTTCACTATCAGTGATTTTGCCGTCACCGTCGACGTCATAGGGAACGCGCCAGTAGTTCAGCTTGGTACCTTCCGAATAAGTATTGCCGACGTGGCCGTAGTGCAGTTTCATGCGCTTGTTGCCGTCCACCAGCACGGTGTTGTCCTTGGGGTCGGATTTCAGCAGTACCGGCAGTTCGCGCGCCGATCGTGCTGTTCTGATCACCTGACTCTGAATCGAGTTGTAGGGGGGGAGAATGCAGCAATAGGTAAAGTCAAAGCCGGTGCAGTGCATGCCCAGTTCGTAGTTGATCGTGATGTTGTAATCGTTGATGGGCTTCTGTCTGGCCGGCTCTGTCCTGGCAGCCGCACTGGCGCTGCCAGACAGCGTCAGGGATACCAGAACAGCCAGGCCCGTCATGCTGGCAATCAGGCGCCCTGCGGACAGCGAATGTGTATGCGGTATCATCAGTGTTTCCTCCAGGATGGCGACGACATTCCCGACCCTGTGTGTTGTATTTGTATGCGGCGAGAAAGACTGAACTTTCTTCTTACGTAAGCCTCGCGAGTATGTCAATCGGTTTGTCTGAATGTCATTAACATATGTGAAAAAGGCCGCGCCCGTTCAGGCCGCGCCGGGTCTGTTGCCGCGGCTGACAAGCGGCTTCAGCCTGAGGCTGTTAAGGACAACGATCAGTGAGCTTGAACTCATGCCGAGGGCCGCCATCCAGGGCGTGATCAGGCCGGCGGCGGCGGCCGGAATGGCGATCAGGTTGTAGAGGATCGCCCAGGCCAGGTTACCGATGATGATCTTGCGTGTTTTCAACATCACCGGCATGGCCTGTACCAGTCCGGCGAAATCGTCAGCCAGCACAATCAGGTCGCTGTGATTGCGTGCCAGATCAGTGGCGTCGGAAATGGCGACAGAGAGGTCGGCCGCGGCCAGCACCGGCGCGTCATTGATGCCGTCGCCGATCATCATTATCGTGTTTCCCTGCTGTTGCAGCCGCTGCATGAACGCCAGCTTGGCGGCGGGCGCAAGGCCGCCGTGCGCCTCGTTGATGCCCGCGGCACGCGCCACGGCACGCGTGCTATGGGGATGATCTCCGCTCAGTACCAGAATCCGTTCCATGCCAAGTTTTCTGGCACTGGCGATGAGCTCCCTGGCGCCGCGTCGCAATGGGTCGGTGACAATGAAAACAGCGCCCAGGCCGTGTTCATTGCCGAGAAACAGTACGCTGTTACCGGATTGCCGGTAGCTGGAAACCCGTTTGCTGTTTTCCGCCTGCTCGAGCCAGATTCCGGCGCCTGGCACAAACCCGGCACTGCCGAGTCTCCAGTATTCGCCATCGACAAGGCCTTCCACGCCCTGTCCGGGATGATTGCGTTTATCGCGCGCGCTGAGGCCGGGCGCGGGGCTGGCGGTGCGCAGGGCCTGCGCATAGGGGTGTTCCGAATCAGCTTCCAGGGCGCTGGCGATGGCGATCAGGCGGTCGGGTTTTTCCGCGCCGGTAACCAGGGTGGTGTGCAGAACCGGTTTGCCGGTGGTCAGCGTGCCGGTTTTGTCCAGCATGAGTATATTCGCCCTGGCCAGAGTTTCGATGGCCGACATGTGTACCGGGACGACACCCAGCCGGGTCAGGGCCGCGCTGCACAGGGTGAGCGCCACCGGCGCGGCCAGCGCCAGGGCGCAGGGGCAGGTGACGATCAGTACGGCAATGGTATTGCTCAAAGCCTGCTCCGGTCTGATGACCAGCCAGAACGCCAGAGTCAGCACCGCAACCGACAGAATGCCGACGATGAACTTAGCGGCCATCCGGTCCGCCAGTTGCACATGGCCGGGTTTGTATTTGAGGCTGCCGCGGGCCAGCTGCTGGATTTCCATCAGGGTAGAATGCGCGCTGGTTTCCTGTACCTGCAACGTCACCGCCTGGTCAATCACCACGCAGCCGCCGGCGATGAATTCACCGATGCGTCTGTGCACCGGGTGGGCTTCGCCACTGAGCAGAGATTCGTCAAAACTGGCTTCCGGACCGGCGAGCAGGGCATCGGTGGGCACGGTTTCACCGGGACTGACGCGAATGCTGTCGCCCGGCTCGAGCTCGGCGACAGGAACGGATTCGGCTGTGCCGTTGTTGACGCGCCTGGCCGTGGCCGGGATGACTTTTGCGCTTTGGTCAAGCAGCGTGGTGGCGGCTGCTCTGGCCTTCAGTTCCACATATCTGGCCAGCAGCAGGAAACCGACGAACATGGCGATGGACTCGAAATAGACCTCCCCGGTACCGGTCAGAGTGGATTTCAGACTACCCAGCCAGGCCAGTGACAGCCCCAGAGCGACGGGCGTGTCCATGCCGACCCGGTGATGGCGCAGTTCCTGCCACGCATTACGAAAAAACAACTGGCCGGAATAAGCCAGCAGCGCGGCGCTGGCAAACAGATTGGTCCAGCGCGCTATGCGTATCCACAGCGGATATTGGCCAGCGGCGTCCGGCGCGCCGAATACATAACTGGCCAGGGAAAAATTCATGATGGTCATGCCCAGTATCAGGGCGAAAATCAGTCTCCGGGCGCTGCCTTGCTGTTGTGCCTGCTGCAAGGCTTCGCGACGGGAAGGATCGAACGGGTGGGCGACATAGCCAATCTGCCCGATAGCCGCCAGTATATCGCTGAGTTTGATTTTGTCCGCATCCCAGCTGACCCGGGCCTGCTGCGAGGTATAGTCCATCTGGCAGTCGAGCACGCCGTCCAGTCGGCGAATATGGCGTTCATTCAGCCACAGGCAGGCGGCGCAGTGGATGTTTTCCAGTATCAGCCATGCCTGTGCGCCGTTTTTGCCATGGCGCACAAAATCCTTCTGGATTTCCGGCCGGTCGAACAGGGCCAGATGGTCTGGCGAGACGGCTTCCCCGGCGGTGCTGGCCGGCTGCTCGCGGTACTCGTAGTATTTTTCGTTACCCGACTCGACAATGGCCTCGCAGACCGCCTGACACCCGTAACAGCAGAATCGCCGGGTTGCGCCCTGCACCCTGAACTCGGGCGCCGGAACCAGTGTGAGCGGCAGGCCGCAGTGAAAGCAGCTGTCCTCGTCGGCTCTAGCGAATTGCTTCATCAAAAAAAACCCACTGCCATCCGGCAGATGGGGCAGGGGAGCAAAGGAGTGAAATGTCCGGATTGGAAGGCGTCAGTCTTCCTCCGGCGTGCCAATGGATCCGTAGTAATTGGCCAGTTCGTTGATTTCATCATCGGAAAGGCTTTGCGCAATGATGCGC
>JALXFQ010000175.1 GCA_027067235.1 Gammaproteobacteria bacterium | reverse complement strand
ATGACAGTGTTGTAGATATGACTGAGGCAGGTATCGACGTAGCTATCAGAGTCGGTTGGTTACCAGATTCAAGCTTACGCGCACGAAAATTGAAAGATTCTCCCCGTTTATTGTGTGCATCTCCCGACTATATTGAACGTATGGGACTACCAGAAACACCTGAGGATCTGGCTCAACACGAATGGGTTATCTTTACGCTTCTACCCACTCCGTATCATTATACCTTTACAAAAAACCAGAAAAGCAAGGAAGTTCAAGTAAAAGGAAGGGTGAAAACCAATAATGGCAATGCCGTGCGGACGTTATTGCTGGAAGGTACAGGGATAGCTGCATTATCAGATTTTCTCGTTGCAAAAGACTTGAATAAAGGAAAACTCATCCATTTATTGCCCGACTATCATATTGCTGATGCGGGTATTTATGCGGTTCACCACAGTCAGCACTTACAACAAGCCAAGGTACGCAAATTTATTGATTATCTTGCTGAAAATCTTTGAAGTGTAAAATTGATGTGGTTTACACCTTGCCTGCCCACCAAACCTAAGGAGCCTCTTACATGGACGCCGCCCGTTTGACAAGTAGCGTGAGATCAACAAAAATCGTTGCAGTCTTACATCCGGCCTGTTGACGGCATCGCAATGCCTGGCCTCTATGGTATTCGCCGACGGGGCTCTATCTGATGGGCGAGGCATAATCCTCATGGGAGTTCTGGGGGTAAGTTCTGGGAAGTTCTGCATAAGATCTGGAAGATCTGGGGACGTGTAACTTAATTCCATGGCAAACGCCGCTGGAGCGTATAATGCACCTTACCCGCCTCGCGTAATCCGGCAGGCTGCGCTCCAAGCGCGCTCAGAAAGAAACAGGCATCAGGCTGGTAAATTCTGCCGCTGGCCGGGTTATTTTCCGTTAGAATCAATCCGGCAGTCGCAGGGCGATGCAGCATGGCGTCTGCTTTTGGCGTTGTAAAACAAGGGGTGTTTACCGCATCATTCGACAGATCATGACCATTTCCATTATCGCCGCCATGGCCAATAACCGCGTCATTGGCAAGGATGGCAAGCTGCCCTGGCGCTTGCCGGCGGATTTGCAGTTTTTCAAGCGCACCACCATGGGCAAGCCCATCATCATGGGCCGCGTGACCTGGGATTCGCTGGGCAGGCCGTTGCCCGGCCGGCGCAATATCGTGGTTTCACGCAGCGAGCCGGATTTGCCGGAAGGCGCGGAATGGCAGCCGTCGCTGCCGGCGGCTCTGGATGCAGTGAGCGATGAAGACGAAGCCATGATCATCGGCGGCGCGAGTATTTATGAACAGGCGCTGCCGCTGGCCGACCGGCTGTATCTGACTCTGGTGGATGCGGCGGTGGATGGCGACGCATGGTTTCCCGAATTTGATGCTCGTCAGTGGCGGGAAATCAGCCGGGAGACACATGAACCGGACGAAAAAAACCGCTATTCCTGCGCGTTTGTGGTGCTGGAAAGAAAATAGCCCTGATGGGTCTCAGCGTGACTGTAGCGCCTGCAGCTCCCTGACTATCTCGGCCACATGCGTTGCCGGGTTGACCTCGCGCCATATTCTGGCAATGCGGCCTTGCGGGTCGATAATGAAGCTGTGGCGTTTGGCCAGCCTGATCACGAACAGGTTGCGCAGCGAGCCGTATTTCTCCGCCACCTTGCCATCCCGGTCGGCGAGCAACGGGAACGGCAGATGGTACTTTTGCGCAAATTCGGCGTGGCTGTCGCTGTTGTCCACGCTGACGCCCAGCACTGCCGCGCCCTGCTCTGAAATGGCGCTGATGTTGTCGCGGAAACTGCAGGCTTCTTTGGTGCAGCCCGGCGTGTCGTCTTTCGGGTAGAAATACAGCACCAGCCAGCGGCCGCGATAGTCGGCGAGCCGGTGAATCTTGCCGTGCTGGTCAGGCAGGGAAAATTCAGGCGCGGGCTGGCCCGGCGTCAATGTGTCAGCCACGGCGCCCGCCGCCAGAAAAAGGCTCGCGAGCAGGCCTGCAATGGTTTTTATCATGCTCAATGTACCGGGTTTCCATGGCGGCAGTGTGCAACGCCGGCTGTGAAAATGCGACCTGTTTCACATTTTTTCTCGCCATATGTCGCTTTTTTTCTGTGACAGGCTTCGCTGAGAAAATATTCCCGCTGGCTTAAAGTCCCTTGCATTGAATCACGTTACTAACGGATTCCGGTTTTGCGGGCGGCAGGGAAGCCTGGGGCCAGGGAAGGCCCAGGGATGGCCCGGTTCAAGGAAGGAACCCGGTCAGGGACGACCGCTTTTTCAGGTACAATCCGCCCCGACTTTCCCGCAGCGGACTTATTATGCCATTCGATCCATCCTGCCAGCGATGTTCCCGTCTTTCCCTGTTCCTGGGCGAGGTGAAAACCGCGCATCCTGATTATTTCTGCAAACCGGTGCCACCTTTTGGCGACGCCAGAGCGCGCCTGCTGATTGTGGGGCTCGCGCCCGGCATGCACGGGGCCAACGCCAGCGGGCGTCCTTTCACCGGCGATTTTGCCGGTATTCTCCTGTACCAGACTCTGCACCGGTTTGGCTTTGCCAGCGCCGCCGAATCGGTTTCCGCCGCCGACGGATTGACGCTGAAAAACTGTCGCATTACCAATGCGGTCAAGTGTCTGCCACCACAGAACAAGCCCACCACGGAAGAAATTCGCAGCTGCAACGCTTTTCTTGCCGAAGAACTGGCCGCGCTGCCGCAGGGCGCGGTGGTGCTGGCGCTGGGAACGATTGCGCACAATGCGGTGCTTAGAGCGACCGGCCAGAAGCTGTCCCGCTACAAATTCGGGCATAACGTGTTGCACCAATTGCCCGATGGTCGCCTGCTGCTGGATAGTTATCATTGCAGTCGCTACAACACGCAGACCCGGCGTCTGACGCCGGCGATGTTCGAAGCGGTTTTCCGTCGCGCCGGCGAGCTTATGAGAGTTTCCTGAACAGAGCTTTCACGCCGGTCCTGGCCAGGAACCACCAGCCCAGCTGGTCCGCCACGTTGCGGTATCGCCACAGCCGGTAGGGCAGGCGCGCTGGTCGAAAAGCGGCAACCGGCGTGGAAGCCGGGTCCGGAGCGATCGACAGCGCCAGTTGTTCCAGCTCCCGCGCGTTTTTGTCCCAGTTGAACCGGCGGGCATGGGCGAGGGCGCCAGCGGCCAGCTCTCGCAGGGCGGCGTCATCACTCAGCAGTCTGTCCAGCTCGGCCAGCATATCGCCACCCTCGGGGACCAGGACCCCGGACTGCAAGTGAGCGACCACTTCCGGGTGGGCGCCGATGTCGTAAGCCAGCACCGGCGTGGCCTGATACTGCGCCTCAACCAGCGCCAGATTGAAGCCTTCCCAGTGCGAGGTGTTGAGGTAGAGGTCGGCCGACCGGTATGCGGCGGGCATTTCTTCCCGCGGCAGATTCAGGGCGGGGATGATGCCCCGCTCGAGCAGGGCGGCCTTTGCCGCGTCCTCCGCCTTGCCCACCACCACCATTTTTACCTCGGGATGGTTGCGGCGCAGCCAGTCGGCGGCGGCAAACATTTCCTGCAGACCCTTGTATGGCTGCCAGTCGTCCTCCAGTGCAATACGGCCGACCCAGAGTATGCTGCGCGCGGCCGGGGGAATGCCGTATTTCTGCCGGAAGGCCGCCACGTCGTCGGCGCTGGCCGCGCCGTAGTGGTCGCCGCCGTTGTGAATGGTGACCGCCTGATGCTGCACGGCTGGCGGCAGGTCTTTGCGGATATAGTCGGATATGGCGCCGATGCGATCCTGCGGACGCAGCTTGCCGTAGATGTCGTGGTAGCGGTGCTGTTTCATGCGCTCAACCGAACGGCTCAGCTTGCCAGTGAAGAAATGGCCATCCGGCGTGCCGTGCTCCCACAGGATGGCGGGCGCCGCCAGATATTGCGCCCAGTCGTAAAAGGGCGGGCTGTGTATGACCCACAGATCCACAGGCTGCTGTTCCAGAAAAGCCAGGGCCGGTGCCGCGAAATGGGGTGAAAACGGGTCCAGTGACGTGTTCAGGGCTTGCGGCAGAGTGACCACGCGGTAGCCGGTGCGCTGGTACAGCGCATCGGTTTTGGTGGTGAACACCGTAACATCATGCCCCCGCGCCGCCAGCCGGCTGGCCTGCTCATCCACCACCAGATCGACGCCAAAACCGAGCAGCAGACGCTCGGTGAGAAAACCGATGCGCAGGGGAGTGGCGGCTTGTGTGGATTGTTTGTTCAAGGCGTCCGGATACTTGTTACAATCCGCGCATTCTAAATCATTGAACAACGTTTCGCCCGACTATGACAGATCAGCGTACGAAATTAACCCGGCTGGCCGACAGGCTGGATGCCATAAGCGAAACGACCGGCCGCGCCCTGTCGTGGCTGGTGCTGATCCTGACCTTGCTGGTGTGCTGGGACGTGGCGGCGCGTTATTTCTTCCATGAAGGCTCCATCGCCCTGCAGGAGCTGGAGTGGCATCTGTTCGCCATCATCTTCCTGCTCGGCGCAGCCTATACGCTCAGGCACGATTCTCATGTGCGGGTGGAAATACTCTATAACCGCTTCAGCAAACGCGGCCGGCTGATCGCCGACATGATCGGCATTGTGCTTTTCCTGCTGCCGTTTTCCGCGCTGGTGATCTGGGCCTCGCTGGGCTTCATCGAAACATCGTTTGCCATGAACGAAGGCTCGCCTGATCCCGGCGGTCTGCCGTGGCGCTGGCTGCTGAAAGCCATGATCCCCACCGCCTTTGTTCTGCTGATTATTCAGGGGCTGGCCGATTTCCTGCACCGTTATGTTGAACTGAAGCAGGAGGAACAGGGCTGATGGAATGGCTGGCTCTGGTGATGTTTGCGGCGCTGATTGCGCTGCTCATGCTCGGCTATCCGGTGGCGTTCACACTGGGCGCGGTGGCGCTGCTGTTTGGCGGATTCGGCCTCGGGCTGGACTTCCTCAACCTGCTGCCCCTGCGCATCTGGGGGGTGATGACCAATTTCACCCTGCTGGCGGTGCCGCTGTTCGTGTTCATGGGGGCCATACTGGAAAAGTCCGGCCTGGCCGAAGACCTGCTGGAAACCATGGGCGCGTTGTTCGGCCGCGTCTCCGGCGGGCTGGCGCTGTCGGTGATCTTCGTCGGCGGCCTGTTGGCGGCGTCCACCGGCGTGGTCGGCGCAACCGTGGTCACCATGGGCCTGATAGCGCTTCCCGCCATGCTCAAACACGGCTACAAACCGGAACTGGCCACCGGCGTTATCGCCGCCTCCGGCACCCTCGGCCAGCTGATTCCGCCCAGCATCATCCTCGTGCTGCTGGGCGATGTGGTGGGCGTGCCGGTAGGCCGTTTGTTCATGGGCGCGATACTGCCGGGGGCCATGCTTGTCATTGGTTTCATGCTGTTCGTGCTGATCTACGCCTGGATCAAACCCGAAGCCGCGCCGCGCATCGACCTGAGCAAGATTTCCGACACCGACCATGGCCTGTTGCGCCGCGTTATAGTCAGCCTGTTGCCGCCCATGCTGCTGATACTGGCCGTGCTCGGCTCCATCTTCTTCGGCATCGCCTCGCCCACCGAATCCGCTGCCGTGGGCGCGCTGGGCGCGTTGCTGCTGGCCTTCGCCAAAGGCAAATTCGGCCTGCAGCAACTGAAGCAGGCGACCCAATCAACCACACGGTTGACCTCCATGGTGTTCCTCATTCTCATCGGCGCAACGGCTTTCGGTCTGGTCTTCCGCGGCCTTGGTGGGGATACGCTGGTGCATGAAATCATGACCGGTCTGCCCGGTGGCCGCTGGGGTTTCCTCGCCGCCTCCATGCTGATTATTTTCGTGCTGGGCTTCTTCCTCGACTTTCTGGAAATCAGCTTCATCGTCGTGCCCATCCTCGCCCCCATTGCGCAATCGCTGGGCCTCGACCTGCTCTGGTTCACCATACTCATCGCCGTCAACCTGCAAACCTCGTTCCTGACGCCACCCTTCGGCTTCTCGCTGTTCTACCTCAAGGCCGTGGTCCCGCCGGAAGTCAAAATGGGCCACATCTACCGTGGAATCATTCCCTTCATCGCCATACAGGTCGCCGTGCTGACCGTGCTAGTGCTGTTCCCCGACCTGGTTTCCTGGCTGCCGGATTTGATGGACAAGGCAAGTGGGTTGTTGAAATAGGGTGGTGACTGGTGAGGAGTGTTTCAAACGCTTACTGGTGAATGGTTGGCGAAATCACTCCGCCGCGAGTTTCAGTTGCCTGGCCGCTTTTTGCAGCCGTTTGTCGCGTGTCCAGATCAA
>JALXFQ010000174.1 GCA_027067235.1 Gammaproteobacteria bacterium | reverse complement strand
CGGTTAGCCAGATCAAGCGCGCCAACGGCATCAAGTCGAACAAATTGCGCGTCGGCCAGCGTCTGGTCATACCGGGTGGCAAACGCGCAACCAGCAGGAAAAGCGCCAACAGACGCGTGGCAAAGGTGCGCAAAACCATCACTAAAAAATACAGGGTCAGATCGGGTGACAGCCTGACCAGCATAGCCAAACGTTTTGGCGTCTCGGTATCCACCTTGAAAAAGCACAACAGGATACACCGCAATCTGATCAGGACCGGCCAGCGCCTGAGCATACCGGTTCGCTCTGCCAGACTGTAGCAGCCAGAGTGCCGGCCACGGCGGCGCCGGGCTGCCGTTATAGCCGGCGGGCCAGCTCTTTTGCCCGGGTTTCGTTCACCGTCACCAGCAGCAACCCACCCGCGACCAGCAGCACAGCAATGGAAAGTATGCCGTAGCGGCTACCCCAGAGCACGCTGCTCCAGCCCACCACCATGGGGCCGATTACCGCGGCGAATTTTCCCAGCATATTGTAAAAACCGAAAAATTCGGCGCTTTTTCCGGCTGGAATGATGCGCGCGTAAAAAGCCCTGCTCAATGCCTGTACCCCGCCCTGCACCAGGCCTATTGCCACCGCCATGGTGAAAAAGCCGGCGGCGGTTTGCATCTGTGTGGCCGCCACGGTTATCAGTATATAGGCGCCAATGCCAGTTATTATGCCGTTTTTTGCCCCCACCTTCTGACCAAACAGGCCATACAGCCAGGCAGCGGGAAATCCGACGAACTGGGTGATCAGCAGGGCCTTGATCAGACTGTCGCTGCCCAGCCCCAGCGCCAGGCCGTAGTCCACCGCCATGCGTATGATGGTATGCACGCCGTCGATGTAGAGCCAGTAGGCGAAAAGAAACAGGCTGACTTCGCGCAGGCAGCGTATTTCGGTAAAAGTCTGGTACAGCTGACGGAAAGCGCCCCTGATACTTTGCGACAATGATTTTTTCTCTGCACGCGGTCCGGCTCCGGGCGCCGAAGGCATGAGCAGGACGGGACCGGAAAACACGCCCCACCACAACGCGACACTGAGAAAGGACAGCCGCACGGCCTGCGCTGATCCCGCCAGGCCAAACGCCGACGGGTGCAAGGTCATGTAGACATCGAAGGCAAACAACAGACCGCTGCCGAGATAACCGAAGGCATAACCGGTCGCCGAAATCCGCTCCATGTCACCTTCAGCGGCGATCTCGGCCAGCAGGGAATCATAGATGATATTTCCCCCGGCGAATCCAAGAAACGAGACCACGAACAGAACTGAAGCGATTTGCCAGTGGCCCTGCCCGACCCAGTACAGCGCGCCGGTCATCACCAGCCCGAGAGCGGCAAATGCGCCGAGCAGACGTGTCTTGCGGCCCATCTGGTCGGCCACTGCGCCAATCATCGGCGCCAGCAGCACCACCAGCAGGCTGGCGGCTGAATTGGTCAGGCCCAGATGAAACGTGCTCAGTTCGGCGCTGGAAGCGGTGTCCCAGTACTGCTTGAAAAAGACCGGAAAAAAGCCGGCCAGCACGACCACTGCATAGGACGAATTGGCCCAGTCGTAGAAATACCATGCCCATGGTTGCTTTTTCTTCGACCGGATCTCGCTTTTGTCTTTAGTCATCTCAGATCTTTGGCCATGAGCAGTGCATCAGAAAAACCAACTTTGGTTCGGTAATATCCTTTACGCAACCCGGTTAGGGAGAATCCAAGTTTGCGGTAAAGGGCTATCGCCGGCAGGTTACCGGCATTGACTTCGAGATGGCAAACGCCAGCGCCTTTCTGTTTGCTCAATCTCAACAGTTGCTGCAGCAGACGGGTGGCAACGCCGCGCTTTCGGCTGGCAACAGCAACAGACAGCTTGAGCAGTTCCACATCAAAACCATCGAAGCGGCCGATTATAAAACCGCTCACCTGACCATTTTCGCGCGCCACCAGAAACCACCCGTCATTGCCCAGGGCGACTTCAAACGCCGCCTTCGACCAGCTGGCATCGCCGTCGCGTTCGATGTCCATGATGTCGCCCAGATCCGCTGGCCGCGCGGCTGCCGTTTCGATCAAACCGGAGCCGTTGCGCCATGCATGATGGACAGGGCCAGATTCAGGTCATGCCAGGCTTTTTTCTTGTCCGCCGGGTTGCGCAGCAAATAGGCCGGATGATAGGTAACCACCAGCGGAATATGATTGTCGCCGTAGTGAAAAACCCTGCCGCGCAGTCTGCCGATGGGCTCGTCGGTGCGTAACAGCGAGTGGGCGGCAAACCGGCCCAGCACCACAATCACAGCCGGATCAACCACGTCCACCTGACGCAGCAAAAAGGGTTCGCAATGCTGCACTTCTTCTCCGCGCGGGTCACGGTTGCCGGGCGGCCGGCATTTCAGCACATTGGCGATGCACACATCTTCCCGCTGCATGCCCAGCGCGAAGATCATGGCGTTGAGCAACTGCCCGGCCCGGCCGACAAACGGCACGCCCTGGCGGTCCTCGTCGCCACCGGGTGCTTCGCCGACAAACATCCAGTCAGCATCCGGCGATCCATCCGCAAATACGGTATTGGTGCGGGTGGTATGCAGGGAACAGGCCGTACAGTGCGCCACCTGGTCCTGGATTTCCCGCCAGAGAGCCGCCCGGTCATTGTCCGCCACCGGCCGGCCTGGCGCGGGCGCGGCCGGCGGCGCCTGCCCGCCGGCAGCCGCATCTACCTCTGCAGTTTTTTCAGCAACAGGCAAGTTCTCGCCACGACTGCGAAACTTCCAGGCCGTGATGCCCATGGCCTCAAGATACTGTTGCTGTCTGTGCTGATCCAAACCTGTCTTCCTTCGCAAAATGTTTATGCCTTGCGCGAAAATCCGATAGTATACGCCAATCGCGGCCTGGACCGCCGCACCCGGATCGTTGCCATGAAAAAAATCCGTGACAAACTGGCCGACTCGCTGGACTGTATCCAGTCAGAGCTGCAAAAAGTCGATTTGTGGGAAGATACCGCCCCGCCGCCGCAACATTTGCAAAGCAGCGAACCTTTCTGCGTGGATACGCTGGATTTCAGCCAGTGGCTGCAATGGGTATTCATTCCGAAAATGCGCGATCTGCTTGCGCACCAGGCCCCCCTGCCGCCAGCAAGCAGCATACATATACTGGCGCAGGAGGCGCTGCAAGACATGGACCAGGACATGAGCGCGCTTGTCGCTGAAATACGCCAGTTCGATCACCTGCTGTCCGGCAAAAACACCTGACAAAAACATCAAACGATGGCGCATCCCTGCGCCGCCTGCCGCGACCAGTGCCTAAATCAGGCCATTGTTCTGCGGATGCGCCCGGTCCTGCGGCGACATCAGCTTGTTCAGCGCGTTCACATAGGCCTTGGCCGAGGCGATGACTATATCTGTATCGGCGCCGTGGCCGTTGACTATGCGTCCGCCGTTTTCCAGCCGCACAGTCACCTCGCCCTGCGAGTCCGTACCGCGAGTGACATTGTTCACCGAATAAAGCTGCAACTGGCTGTCGCTGTGTACCACCGACTCGATGGCCTTGAAGGTGGCGTCAACCTGGCCGCTGCCTTCCGAGTTGCCGCTTTTCGGCTCGCCATCCACCAGCAGTGACACCCGGGAAACCGGAATTTCTCCTGTTTTCGAGCGACTCTCCAGCTGTTCCAGCCGCAGCCATTCATTCTCGGACTCGGCGCCGGCGTCTGTCACCAGCGCCTGCAGATCCTCATCGAAAATCTCATGCTTCTTGTCCGCCAGCTCCTTGAAGCGGTAAAAGGCGTCATTCAGCTCCTCATCGGACTGAAATTCGACGCCCAGTTCCAGCATGCGCGCGCGGAAAGCGCTGCGTCCCGAATGCTTGCCCATCACCATTTTGTTGGTGGACCAGCCCACATCCTGCGCGCGCATGATTTCGTAAGTCTCGCGATTCTTGATCACGCCGTCCTGGTGAATCCCGGATTCGTGAGCAAAGGCATTGGCCCCGACGATGGCCTTGTTGGGCTGCACCGGGAACCCGGTAATATTGGACACCAGACGACTGGCCGGCACGATCTGGGTGGTATCGATGGCGGTGTCGCAATCAAAAATATCCTGACGCGTACGCACCGCCATGACTATTTCTTCCAGAGAGGCATTGCCAGCGCGCTCGCCGAGGCCGTTGATAGTGCATTCCACCTGACGCGCGCCATGGCGCACCGCCGCCAGCGAGTTGGCCACGGCCAGCCCCAGATCATTGTGGCAATGCACCGAAAAAATGGCCTTGTCGGCGTTGGGAACCGCTGCCTTCAGGCGGCCGATCAAGTCGCCGAACTGATGCGGCAGATTGTATCCCACCGTGTCGGGAATATTGATGGTGCGCGCTCCGGCGTCGATCGCCGCCTCGACTATGCGGCACAGAAAATCGAATTCGGAACGGCCGGCGTCTTCCGCGGAAAATTCCACGTCGTCGGTGAAATTACGCGCCATTTTCACCGCCCGCACGGCCTGCTCCAGCACCGCATCGGGCTGCATCCGCAGCTTGGTCTGCATGTGTATGGGTGAAGTAGCGATAAAGGTATGAATACGGCCGCTTTCGGCCGGACTGATCGCCGCTGCAGCGCGCTCGATATCCTTGTCCAGGGCGCGCGCCAGGCCACATACGGTACTGTCCGAGACGCTCTGTGCCACCGCCCGGACGCTGTCGAAATCGCCTTCGCTGGCAATGGGGAAGCCTGCTTCGATGACATCCACGCGCATTTTTTCCAGCACTTTCGCGATGCGGACTTTCTGTTCCTTGGTCATGGATGCGCCGGGGCTTTGCTCGCCATCGCGCAAGGTTGTATCAAAAATCACTAATCTGTCAGTCATGGCCAGATCTCCCAGTAGTCGGGGTTAACGCGCTATGCGCGAACCGGATATTCGAACCGGAGGATCGAAAACCGGTAGATAAAAAAACAAAAAACGGGGGTTGAGGTAGTAGACTATTTGCGCGCAAAGCGCAGCAGAAATAGCGCAGACGCGGATGCGCCCTGGGAGAGATACAGGCTATATCTGAAAATCATCATAAAGCTTTTATACTGTCTGATTCCGGATGTTTCAAGTCGTTTTTTTGATTATTCAGCGCTATCCGTCGTTTTACTGCGCCAGCGCCACAAACAGGATAGCGGGCCAGACAGGGCGTAAACAGAAGCGATGAAGAAAAGCACTGTGGGCGGATCCAGCGAAATAATCACATAAACCAGCACCACCAGCAGGATTGCCACAAACGGCACCCGATCCTTGAGATCAAGATCCTTGAAACTGCGGTACCGGATGTTGCTCACCATGGCCGCACCAATCAGCACCGTCAGCACCATGACCAGCCTGGCGATGGATTCGCCGGATACGGAGCGATCTACGCAAAACCACACCAGCGCCGCCATGAAAGCCGCGCCGGCAGGACTGGGCAATCCCTGAAAATAGCGCCTGTCCTGAATCTTCTGGGTATTGAAGCGGGCCAGGCGCAAAGCCACCGAGGCCACATAAATGAACGCCACCAGCCAGCCCAGCTTGCCCTTCGACATGAGCGCCCATTCGTAAACGACCAGAGACGGCGAAAGACCGAATGCAATCATGTCCGCCAGGCTGTCATACTCGACGCCGAAATCGCTGGTGGTATTGGTCATGCGCGCCACCCGGCCGTCCAGTCCGTCCATGATCATGGCAATGAAGATGGCCACGGCCGCCGCTTCAAACTTGCCCTGGGTGGCCGCCACGATAGCGTAAAACCCGGCAAACAAGCCGCCGGTGGTGAACAGATTGGGCAGAATATAGATACCCTTGGAGCGCTTGTGATGCTGGCTATCAGATTGCTTGTCTGCTTTTTTGCCCACAGCCATGTCCTCGCTAAAGCCGTATGCCAGGCCTGCTTCAGGCCAGCTCGGCGATTACCGAAACGCCCGCCCTGGGCTTTTCGCCCAACGTAATAACCGGCTTCGCATGCTCCGGCAGATACACGTCAACACGCGAACCGAAGCGAATGAAACCGTAGCGTTGCCCCCGTTCCAGCCTGTCTCCCTTGTCAACATAGCAGAGTATGCGACGCGCAATCAAACCGGCAATCTGCGCCGAAACCACATCCTGCCCGCTGTCGGTGCGCAGATGGATGGCATTGCGCTCGTTTTCTTCCGAGGCCTTGTCCAGTGCGGCATTGACGAAACTGCCGGGCCGGTACCAGCGCCCCTGCACCACGCCCGTGACCGGCGCGCGGTTGGAATGGACATTGAACACGTTCATGAACACGCTGATCTTGATCGCCGGGCGATCCAGAAA
>JALXFQ010000173.1 GCA_027067235.1 Gammaproteobacteria bacterium | reverse complement strand
GAATATCCAGTATGCCTGGTTTGCGGCAAAGGCGGCGCTGGGGCGGGTCAACAAGCTGCTGGCGCTGCGCCAGGAGCCGCTGTATGCGCACAGGAAAAACCCGTTCAGGGGGCGCGATACGGTATCAGTGGACCTCGACGACATACATTTTTCCTACGATGCCAAGCCGGTGCTGAAAGGCGTCAGTATCCATATCGAGCCGGGGGAGAAAATCGCCCTGGTGGGTGCCTCCGGCGGTGGCAAGTCTACTCTGGTGCAGGTGCTGCTGGGCATGTACGAGCCGCAGCGCGGGCGTGTGGCCTATGGCGGTGCGGACTTGCGCGATATTGGTCTGGACTGCGTGCGCGAAAATGTTGCTGTGGTTTTTCAGCACCCGGCCATGTTCAATGATACTATCCGCATGAACCTGACGCTGGGCGCGGAGCATACCGATGCGGAACTGTGGCGGGCACTGGAAATAGCCCAGCTGAAATCCGTGGTGGCGGGGCTGGAGCAGGGCCTAGATACGGTGATCGGCCGCAGTGGCATGCGGCTTTCCGGCGGCCAGCAGCAGCGTCTCGCCATAGCGCGCATGGTACTGACCGATCCCGAAGTGGTATTGCTGGACGAAGCCACCTCAGCGCTGGATACCGAGACCGAGGCGAATCTGCACCGCGCCCTGACTACGTATCTTGAAAACAGAACCACGCTGATCATCGCCCATCGCCTGAGTTCCGTGCGCCAGGCGGATCGCGTCTATGTGTTTGAAAATGGCCAGATTATCGAGGAAGGCGTGCACGACGATCTGATTCGGTCCGACGGCCTCTATCGTAAGCTGTACGGTGAAATCTGTTAACAATCTGTCCTTTCTCTGGAGGATACATGCGTATATTGAGTTTAAGCGTTTTTCTGTTGTATGCGGCTGTGGCCCAGGCGACGGAAGTGAATTTCAGCAGCGGGCCGCGTCAGACCACGCTGGTAGAGCTGTATACCTCGGAAGGTTGCAGTTCCTGTCCGCCAGCGGAAAGATGGTTTAGCGGCCTGAAAAAAGATCCGCGCCTGTGGCGGGAGATCGTTCCCGTGGCTTACTATGTGGATTACTGGAACTATATGGGCTGGCGTGATCCGTATTCCAGCAAGCGCTGGTCGGCGCGTCAGCGTGACTACAAGAAATCCGGCGCCATTTCTTCGGTGTACACGCCGGGTTTTGTCATCAATGGCGAGGAATGGATGGGCTGGTTCGGGCCCAAAATCATACCGACCTCGACCCGGGAAGGTGGCGTGTTGCAGGTCAGGGTCAGGGACAACCAGGTGATGGCGCGCTTCAAGCCGGCGCAAAAACAGGCTGGCGAATGGGTCCTGCATGTGGCGACGCTTGGCTTCGGCATCAAATCCGAGATCAGCGCCGGAGAGAACGCAGGCAAGGAACTGACCCACGACTTCATGGTCCTGAATCAGGTGGATGCAAAATCGGCCAGCGGCCGCTGGCGCCTGACCTTGCCGCCGGTTACCCAGCCGTCTGTGAAGAAATTCGGTCTTGCCGCCTGGGTGACCAGGGCGGGTGACATGACGCCGGTGCAGGTGGTGGGCGGCTGGTTACGGTAGCGCCGGCCGGCCAGTACCGGCTATCCCGCGCGCCTGACCCGGGTATTTCATAGAGGCGGCCGCGTTTCCTGATGTTGTGGTATTTCATCAAGGGGTTGCGTGATGCCTTGCGTTTTGCGCGAAAGCACAATTGTCCTGTCCGGATCCAGGCTGCTTGTGGCGTCGCATTCCGGCCGATCCCCCTGGAACCACAGCGATGGCCAAGCTTCGGCGGGCGATCAGTCAAACTGCCTGGCCACAATCACCCCGATCCCCGGATCCTTGATGAAATATCCGGGCTAATCTTGTTTCGGAATGCGGATCTTCTGACCGGGAAAGATCTTGTCGGCGTCCTTGATGACTTCCTTGTTGGCGTCCACGATCAGCGCGTACTTGGCGCCGCTGCCGTAGTATTTGCTGGCGATGGCCCACAGCGTATCGCCTTTTTCGATAACATAGTACTCGGTGGTTTCTTCTATGGGCGGCGCATCCACTTCCGCCACGACCTTTTCCACGCCTTCGACATTACCTGCCATCAATACCGCCTTTTCCAGCGCCGCCGGATCATCGGCCTTGCCCTCGATGGTGACCACGCCATCATTGTAG
>JALXFQ010000172.1 GCA_027067235.1 Gammaproteobacteria bacterium | reverse complement strand
CGCCCCCCGACAGCGCCATCTACCACGCCGCCTTTGCCGATTTTGGCGGCACGGAGGATCAGGTCACCGCGCAAAAGATCACGGCCTTCGAATCACTGGCCGGCAAAGCCATTGCCTGGGCCTGTTTTTCCAACAACTGGTACGACCACATCCGCTTTCCCGCGGCCCAGGTCAGCGCCATCCGCAGCGCCGGCGTCACCCCGTTCATACGCCTCATGCCACGCAGCAATTTTAATGAAGGCGGACCTGACCCGCGCTACACCCTGCAGAAAATCATTGATGGCGTTTTTGACACCGAACTCAACCAGTGGTGCGCAGACGCCGCGGCAGACAACCAGCCGCTACTTGCGGAATTCGGCACCGAGGTGAACGGCAACTGGTTTCCGTGGAACGGTCAGTACAATGGCGGCGCGACCACCGATGGCTACGGCGACCTGACGAAACCCGACGGCCCGGAACGCTTTGTTGACGCCTATCGTCATATCATCGAGCTATGCCGCAGCGCTGGCGCGAACAATATCAGCTGGTTTTTTCACGTTGACGCCTACGGTCAACCGGATACTGCGTGGAACGCCATTGCCAATTACTATCCCGGTGACAGTTACATCGACTGGCTGGGCGTCAGCGCCTACGGCGCGCAAACGGCGGGGGAGCCGTGGCAGTCTTTCCGCGAAGTGCTGGACGACGTCTACCCCGCATTGACGCAGCTTTCCAGCAGACCCGTCGCCGTACTGGAATTTGCGGTTACCGAATGAAGGCGCAGGGGCGCGCCGAACAGATCCGGATTTTTAGCGGCAGATGTTCAAAACGCTGGCAGACTGCTAGAATCCGCGCCCCAAAAACAATTCAGGAAGACCCATGCGACCCAGCGGACGCTCGCCCGACCAGATGCGTGAAATCAAGATCACGCGCCATTACACCCGCCACGCCGAAGGCTCGGTACTGATCGAATTCGGCGACACCAAAGTGCTTTGCAACGCCAGCGTGGAAAACCGCGTGCCACGCTTTCTGAAAGGCAGGGGCCAGGGCTGGGTAACGGCGGAATACGGCATGCTGCCACGCTCCACCGGCTCACGTATGGGCCGCGAGGCTGCGCGCGGCAAACAGTCCGGCCGCACCCAGGAGATCCAGCGGCTGATTGGCCGCTCCCTGCGTGCCGCCACCGACCTGCAAAAGCTGGGCGAAGTCAGCATTACCATCGACTGTGACGTGATCCAGGCCGACGGCGGCACCCGCACCGCCTCCATCACCGGCGGCTATGTGGCGCTGGCCGACGCCATTCAGGGGATGATCAAGGCGGGAGAGCTGAGTGAGTCCCCACTTATAAATCAGGTCGCGTCCGTATCGTGCGGCATTTACGAAGGCACGCCGGTACTCGACCTTGATTATCCGGAAGATTCCAACGCCGAAACCGACATGAATTTTGTCATGAACAACGATGGCGCGTTTATCGAAGTGCAGGGCACCGCCGAAGGCGCCGCCTTCAGCATGGAAGAAATGCTGGCCATGACCGAACTGGCAAAAAAGGGCATTGCCGAACTCATCGCGGCGCAGGGCAAGGCACTGGCGGCCGGTTGACATGGATATCGTCCTCGCCACCGGCAACCAGGGCAAGATTCGTGAACTGAACGAACTGCTGGCGGGCCTGGATTACCGGGTTCGCTCGCAGGCCGAGTTCGGCGTTAAGGAGGTTCCCGAAACCGGCACGACCTTCGTGGAAAACGCCATCATCAAGGCGCGCAATGCGGCACAAAACACCGGCCTGCCCGCCATCGCCGACGACTCCGGGCTCGAAGTGGACGCCCTCAACGGCGCGCCCGGTATTTACTCCGCCCGGTTTGCGGGAGAAAACGCCAGCGACGCCGACAATACGGCAAAGCTGCTGGCCGATCTGGCCGACACGCCCGAGGAACAGCGCGGCGCCCGCTTCCAGTGCGTGCTGGTATACATGCGCCATGCCGACGACCCCACGCCGATCATCTGTCAGGGTACCTGGGAAGGGCGCATTAGCCACCAGCCGCAAGGCGACAACGGTTTCGGTTACGACCCGGTATTCTGGGTGCCGCAGCACCAATGCACCGCCGCGCAGCTATCCGCCGCCACAAAAAACCGGCTCAGCCACCGCGGACAGGCGCTGGCGAAACTGGCTGCCTCGCTGGCGCCATAAAC
>JALXFQ010000171.1 GCA_027067235.1 Gammaproteobacteria bacterium | reverse complement strand
AATATTACCGCCTGCGCCAGACCGGCGCCTATGACGCCCGCAGCGATGTTGTGTCTTCCACGCGCGCTGCACTGACCTATTTGCAGGATCTTTATCTGGACATGCATGATAACTGGCTGCTGGCGCTGGCGGCCTATAACGGCGGTCCCGGATATGTGAAAAACACTGCCAAACGCGACCGCCTGCGCCTGGGGACGGCCAGGTTCACGGATCTGGTACATTTGAGACGTGAGACCCGCAACTACGTGCCCAAGCTGATTGCCATCGCCAGGATCATTCAGGATCCCCAGGCGTACGGCGTCAAATTGCCAGATATGTCGAACGAAAAAATCATAACGGTAAGGAATTTTGACTATCCCGTCGATTTGCGCCAGATCGCCCGGCAGACCGGCGTCAGCCTGAATACGCTGCGGGCGCTTAACCCGGGCATACGCAAAAACACTATCCACGGCCACGGTCATCTGGCGCTCGCTCTGCCGAGAAACCAGCTGCCCGACGCCACCGGCGCCATACAAACCGCCAGCGCTGACGCGGCCGTGGTCAACAAGACGGCTACCCGCCGCGCCGCCGCGCCGGCAACATCGACGGCGCCACAGACCGTCAGCAGCAATGTTTACTCGCCAGCCCAGACCACCTACAGCAGCAGCCGCCACGAGCTGACACGCAAACGCGTACAGCCGGTCCATGCCGGCGTGGTTACGGCCAGCAAAAGCAGCCACGCTGCGGCCGCCAAAGCAATCTCACGCCATCACACGGCAGCGTTGCAAAACTACCACATCCGCTCAGGTGATACGCTGTCGCGCATCGCGCTAAAATATGCCACCAGCGTCGCCATTCTGAAAAAAATCAACCATCTGAAAGGGTCACTGATCCTGGCCGGTGCCACGCTCAAGGTTCCGGGTTCGCTACCGACCGAATCTGCCACCATAGCTACCGCGGCAGACAAGCCAGCCGCGTCTCATGAACGGCGTCATGTCATCTACCGCGTGGGCGAGGGCGATACGCTTGCCGCCATCGCCAGACATTACGGGGTGTATGACAGGGATATAGCACGCTGGAACGCTTTGAGCGACGGTACGCCGCTACAGCCTGGCGCCATTCTCACTATCTATCCGTCGGAGAAATATTTCGTTCAGCGTAGCCAGTCTGTACTGATGGTCAGGCTTAAATCATACAGTTTTCCGCAAGCTTCCGGGCCAGGCCACGACACAACGGCCAGCACCGCGATGCCGTTAACTGATGAAGCAGCACCGCGTCCGGTGGTTAAATACCGGGTCGGCCCGGGCGATACCCTGGAGGCCATCGCCAGACACTACAGGATTCCCGCCAACCAGTTAGCTGCGTGGAATGATTTGCGCGGCGACATCTCGGTTGGTCAAACCATAGAAATTCCGCCTTCGATCTAGCCCAGGCGCTGATTATTCTGAATATCGCTCTGATAGCGTACCGTATTCAGACAAGCTTACCGGACCCGGCGATGTTTAACCGCCACAGCGGGGTTTCCGTGCATCGCCAGCTTGGTTACACTCCACCGCCAGAGACACACGTACTTTCAAACATGCACAAATTTTGGCTCTCCGTACTGTTTTTACTGCTTCTGCCGCTGGGCGGTTGCGCCACGCCGCATGACGCCAGCTGGTTCGGATTTTACGAAAAGCCGGATCCGCTGGAAAAATACAACCGCGCCATGACCCATTTCAACCTGAAAATGGACCGGGCGGTTATCCGTCCCGTCGCCCAGGCATACACAAAAGCTGTACCGGCCGGGGCGCGCGACTCGGTAAGCAGTTTCTTCAGCAACCTCACAGAGCCGACCGTCATCGTCAACGACGTGCTGCAGGCCAAATTCGAACAGGCACTGGCCGACAGCTGGCGGTTTGCCATAAACAGCACCGTGGGCGTGCTCGGACTTTTTGATGTTTCCAGCAAGCTCGGCCTGGAAAAACACCACGAGGACTTCGGCCAGACTTTCGCGCTCTGGGGGCTGAAGGAAGGGCCGTACCTGGTATTGCCACTGCTTGGCCCCAGTAATGTGCGAGACACTTTGGGACTGGTTACCCATCTTTATCTTACGGAGCCGCGTCAGTGGATAGATGACCGCACCGTCAGATATGCCTTGTTCAGCGCCGACCTCATCAGTCGGCGCGCCCAGCTTATCGGTCCGGACGAGCTCATCAGCGATGACGAAGATTCCTATCTGTTGTTGCGGGAAGCCTATCACCAGAAGAGGGAAAACCTGATCTATGATGGCGAACCTCCCATCAGCTACGAATACGATTACGAAGAATAAGTGGCTGTTATAGCAATAGGAGACATCCAGGGATGTTGGAAATCTCTGAAAAAACTCCTTAAAAAAACGGGCTTCAAAGAAAGTAAGGACACACTTCTCATCGTCGGTGATTTAGTCAACCGGGGGCCGGAATCACTGTCGGTAGTACGCAGTATCATGGATATGGGCGATGCCGCCATTACTGTACTGGGGAATCATGATCTGCATTTTCTGGCCGTCGCCAGCGGCGCGGAAACGTTCAAGCCCAAGGATACTTTCCGTGACATACTGGATTCTCCGCAACTGGAAGACATTGTCCATTGGTATCGCCAGCGACCGCTGTTACACGTACAGAACCGCATAGCCCTGACCCATGCCGGTATCTGGCCGGGCTGGTCAACCAAAAAGGCCCTGCGCCGCGCCCGCGAGGTCGAGAAAGTATTGCAGGGAGAAGACTGGATTGAATTTCTGCGTCACATGTATGGTAACAGACCTGATCTCTGGTCGGGAAAACTGAGCGGCTGGAATCGTTTACGGTTCATTACCAATGCGTTTACGCGCATGCGATACGTGGATCACGAACTGCGGCTGAACCTGTCCATCAAGGGCAGGGCAGACGCCAATACGCATTTGCTGCCCTGGTTCAAGGCGCCCTGCAAACCGCGCCGGGAACGAATTGTCTTCGGCCACTGGTCGGCTCTGGGTTTGTACAATGATATGTCGGTTATCGGACTGGATACCGGTTGTATCTGGGGGAACTCGCTGACAGCCGTGCGCCTGGATACGTCACCGGTGCGATTCTATTCCGTTGACTGTCGCCGCTAAAGACAGGGCAGGGAGCCTACACATCCAGATTGTTGACGCTGAAGGCGTTTTCCTCGATGAATTCCCGTCTCGGCTCCACCTGGTCTCCCATGAGTGTGGCAAACGCTTCATCTACTGCGATACTGTCTTCGATAGTCACCTTTACCAGCCGGCGCACATCCGGGTCCATGGTGGTTTCCCATAACTGATCCGGATTCATTTCCCCGAGGCCCTTGTAGCGCTGAATGGACAGCCCTCTTTTTGCGTCTTTCATGAGCCATTCCCAGGCCTGGGAAAAATGACCGCATTTTTCGCTCTTGTCATTTTTCCTGATCAGGCAAGTGCCTGAAGTCTTGTCCGCCAGTTCGGCGGACAACTGCCGGATTGCGCGATAGTCCGCCGACTGCACGAAATAGCTGTCCAGCACACCTTCTGAATGCTCTCCATGATATTCCCGCCCCACCAGCAGCTCATAGACACCGCCGTTTTCCCTGACACTGCAGGTATAGGCGCCCAGGCCGTCATGGCTGGCATTCAATGCAGAAACAATCCGGGTCCCCAGATCCCTGGCCTTGTCTTCACTGCTAAAATCTTCGACCGTCATTTCATCCCCGTTTTCCATATATTCTTTCAGAACATGACTGAAACGGTTCTGCAGCCTGGCCTTGATGGCAGCCACCCGGGAAAACAGACTGGCGAGCTGTCGCAGCGTTTCGCTGTCCATTTCACCGCTGTCTTCTCCTTGCGGATAAAACACCGCATCTTCCAGCGCCATGTCGATCAGCCTTTCCTGCAGCTCTGCGTCGTCCTTGATATATTCCTCTTTTTTGCCTTTTTTCAGCTTGTACAATGGCGGCTGCGCGATATACACATGGCCGCGTTCGATCAACTCCGGCATCTGGCGGTAAAAAAATGTCAGCAACAAGGTCCGTATATGGGATCCGTCCACGTCTGCGTCTGTCATGATGATGATACGGTGGTAGCGTAATTTGGCGGGATCATATTCTTCCTTGCCAATACCTGTCCCGAGCGCGGTAATCATGGTGCCTATTTCGTCAGAACTGATCATCTTGTCGAAACGCGCCTTTTCCACATTGAGAATTTTACCTTTCAGCGGCAGTATGGCCTGAAACTTGCGGTCCCTGGCCTGCTTGGCTGATCCTCCGGCGGAATCACCCTCCACCAGATAGATTTCACACAGGGCAGGGTCTTTTTCCTGGCAGTCCGCCAGCTTGCCGGGCAGGCCGGCGATATCCAGCGCACCTTTCCGACGTGTCATTTCCCGCGCTTTGCGGGCCGCCTCGCGCGCGGTTGCGGCTTCGACGATTTTTTCCACGATGGCTTTGGCGTCGCCGGGATTTTCCTGCAGAAAATCAGCCAGTTCCTTGCCCACCACTGTTTCCACCACGCTTTTTACTTCGGAGGAAACCAGCTTTTCCTTGGTCTGGGAGGAAAACTTGGGGTCGGGCACCTTGACCGACAATACCGCCGTCAGGCCTTCGCGGCTATCATCGCCGGATATGGAAACCCTGGTTTTTTTGGCCAGGCCGGTGCTGTCAATATACTGATTCACGGTGCGGGTCAGCGCCGCACGAAAACCCGACAAATGCGTACCCCCATCGGATTGCGGTATATTGTTGGTGTAGCAGAAAACGTTTTCCTGATAGGAATCGTTCCATTGCAGGGCGAGTTCCACGGTGACGCCGTCTTTTTCACCGAGTATGGATACCACGCTGGGATGTATCGGCGTCTTCTTGCGATTCAGATGTTCAACAAAAGCGGCGATCCCGCCGGCATACTCAAACACGTCTTCGGCGCCGGTACGTTTGTCGCTCAACTGGATGCGCACGCCGGAATTGAGAAAGGACAGCTCGCGCAGACGTTTCGCCAGGCGCTCGTAGTGAAACTCGGTATCGGTAAAAACTTCCTGACTGGGCTTGAACGTGATACGGGTACCGGTTTCCTTCGACGGACCGATTTCCTCCAGATCCGAATCCGGTATGCCCAGATGATAGGTTTGCCGGTATTCCTTGCCGCCGCGCCTGACATGGAGAGTCAGGGTTTCCGACAGGGCGTTGACCACCGACACGCCCACGCCGTGCAGTCCGCCCGACACCTTGTAGGAATTCTGGTCGAATTTCCCCCCGGCATGCAAAACCGTCAGTATGACTTCGGCCGCGGATTTACCTTCTTCCTCGATAATGCCCACCGGTATGCCGCGACCATCATCACTGACCGTAACCGATCCATCGGTATTGACCACGACCTCTATTTTGGAACAGTGTCCGGCCAGGGCCTCGTCAATGGAATTGTCCACCACCTCGAACACCATGTGGTGCAGTCCGGAGCCGTCGTCCGTATCCCCGATATACATACCGGGTCGCTTGCGTACGGCTTCCAGACCCTTGAGTACCTTGATGCTGCTAGAATCATATTCCATGATGGCTACCTGCGCAGTGGCGCATATTCATTGATGTTTCACGTGAAACAAATCCGGGTTTCATCACCCTCATGTTTCACGTGAAACATAAGGGCTGACACGATGGCGGACAACCTTGACCATCGCCTGGCCAGGCGAGTCGATCAAATACGCATGGGCATTACCACATATACCGTGGCGTCGTTACCGGATGCCTGTATCAGGCTGCTGCTGGTGTTGTCAGTCAGGCCTATCTGCACCGTTTCACTATCCAGCGCTCCCAGCGCATCGAGCATGTAGGTTACGTTAAAACCAATGTCCATGGGCGCCTGGTCATAGTCGATGTCGAGACGTTCGTAAGCCTCTTCCTGTTCGGGGTTGTTGGCGACTATGGTTAGCTGCGCTGGCTTGAACTCCATGCGAATACCCTTGAACTTGTCGTTGGTAAGTATGGCAGCGCGCTGCAAAGCAGTGCGGAGTTCTTGACGATCCAGTTCGATATGCACGGTCTGGCCAATGGGAATCACGTTCTTGTAATCGGGAAAGCGTCCCTCGATCAGTTTGGAGGTGAATCGCAAGTCGGCGATTTCAAACATAATGTGGTTACTGTTAATGGAAACCGCAATATCATCAGCGTTGTCTCCCAGCAGACGGGACATCTCCTGAACAGCCTTGCGTGGCACAATGATTTCGAATTTGCCGGCAAAGTCGTCCTTGGCTATTTCGCTTTTCGCCAGACGATGGCCATCTGTAGCGACAGCCGTCAGCTTGCCTTGATCCATACTCAGAAACAGGCCGTTGAGATAATAGCGCACATCCTGGTTGGCCATGGCAAAAGCCGTGCGATCGAG
>JALXFQ010000170.1 GCA_027067235.1 Gammaproteobacteria bacterium | reverse complement strand
CACCCGCCCGGCGAATCTGCTGGTGATGGACGAGCCCACCAACGATCTGGATCTGGAAACGCTGGAGCTGCTGGAAGAGATTCTGCTGAATTTCAGCGGCACGCTGCTGCTGATTTCCCATGACCGTGCATTCATCGACAATGTGGTGACCAGTACCCTGGTGCTGGAAGGCGCGGGCCGCGTGGGTGAATATGTCGGCGGTTATGCAGACATGCTGCGCCAGCGCAAACCCCCGAAGCGCCAGGCCAGCGAAATGCCGGCGCAGAAAAGGGCCGCCACAGCAGCGCCGGGCCGGCAAACCATCAGTCCGGCCCAGCGCCGCGAACTACAGGCCCTGCCCGGCAAAATCGAGCGGCTGGAACAGGCGCAGGCGAATCTGCATGCCAGCATGGCCAACCCGGCATTTTACCAGCAGCCCGCCAGCCAGCTTGAACAGGTGCACAGAGAGTTGCATAAAATCGAGCAGAAACTGTCGGACGCCTATGCGCGCTGGGAGCAGCTGGAACAGCTGTCAGGCGGATGACCGGGTGTGTGGCACAAAGATGTTCTGTGGTTGAAAAAGCCCGGGGTAGGCCTTTTTCAACGTCCTGTTAAGAACTTTACTTGTCACGCGCAAATGTTTACAGTCCCGCCGTTTGTGATAAGCGAAAGTGGCGGAATTGGTAGACGCGCTGGATTTAGGTTCCAGTGGGGTAACCCGTGAGAGTTCGAGTCTCTCCTTTCGCACTCGCGCCTGACCATCCAACCCTGAACCGAGAACCAACAAAGTAGCATGCAAGTTTCAGTAGAAAACACCGGCGATATCAGCCGCAAGATGACCATCACCGTACCTGCGGACGAAGTGGGCCAGGCTTACCGCAAGCAGTTGAAGCGTATTTCCAGGCGGGTGCGCATGCCCGGTTTCCGGCCGGGCAAGGTGCCGATGAAACTGATCGAGGCGCAACACGGCGGTGAAGCGATGCAGGAGGCTGTCTCCGAGCTCATTTCCGGCAGTCTGCATGACGCCATGGCGCAGGAACAGCTGCAGCCCGTGGGTCAGCCGGCGGTAGATATCCAGAACAAGGTGGAGCTGGACAAGGATCTGGAATATATCGCGACCTTCGAGGTCTATCCGCAAGTGGGGGAAGTGGGGCTGGGCGGCGCCAAAGTAGAAAAGCCGGTGTGTGAAATTTCGGACACTGATGTGGACGAAACCCTGGAGAATCTGAAAAAACAGCGCACTGAATGGAAACCGGTGAAACGCAAAGCCAGAAACGGGGATCGCTTGACGCTGGATTTCACTGGCAGGATTGACGGCAAGCCATTTGCTGGCAGCGACGCTGAAGGCATTCAGGCAGTGCTGGGTTCGGGCAATTTTTTCCCTGATTTTGAAAAGCAGCTCAAAGGCCTGAAGGCGGGTGACGAAAAGACCATAACAGTGACTTTTCCCGACGACTATCGCGCCACCGAACTGGCCGGCAAGGAAGCGCAGTTTGAGCTGGTGGTCAGGGATGTCGCCGAACCGGCGGAGCCGGAACTGGATGAAAACTTTGTTCGTTCTTTCGGTGTCGAAGATGGAAAGCTGGACAGCCTGAAATCCGAGATCGCCCGGAACCTTGAGCGCGAGGCGCAGAGCCGGGTCAGCCGCAAGCTGAAGGAAGCGGTAATGGATGCCCTGCTGGAGCAGAATGAGCTGGAAGTGCCCAAGGTGCTGGTGGAACAGGAAATCAGCAATCTGGTCGGATCAACCCAGGCGCAGGGGGTGAATCTCGAGGACCCGGCGCAACGTAAAGTCTTTGAAGGCGCAGCCAGTCGCCGGGTCAAGCTGGGCATATTGCTGGCCAATCTGGCGAAGCAGGCCAATCTGGAAGCCAGCGATGAGCAGGTCGAGGCGAAGCTGGCTGAAATGGCGCAGACTTATGAAGATCCGGACGAGTTCGTCAAATACTACAAGAGCCAGCCGTCGGAAATGGAAGCCGTGCGCTCCATGGTGCTTGAAGACATCGTGGTGGAACACTTGATGAAAGACGCCAGGGTGAGCGAAAAGAAAACCAGCTTTTCCGATCTGGTGGCGGCGGAACAGTCCTGAAATTAACCCAGTCGCGGGGATGCGATCATGACACACAGACAGAACAAGATGATGGAAGAACAGGCGGTGGGACTGGTGCCGATGGTTATCGAAACCACCGGTCGCGGCGAA
>JALXFQ010000169.1 GCA_027067235.1 Gammaproteobacteria bacterium | reverse complement strand
GTGATCCACCACGCGCGCGTTTTTGAATCCAGCGCGCGCCAGCCATTTTTCCAGCGCCAGCGGCGCAGGCAGAAACCAGACATTGCGCATGGAAGCATAGCGCCCGGGCGGCAGGAATACAGTGTTTGCATCACCTTCCACCACCAGCGTTTCCAGCACCAGCTGGCCACCGGGACGCAGTGCATCGCGCAATGCGCGCAAATGATCTATGGGTGAACGACGGTGATACAGAACGCCCATGGAGAAAACCGTATCGAAAGCGCCCAGTCTGGCAGGAAGCTGTTCCATGGCCAGTGGCAGCACCCACACCGGCGGCGTCGCCACATAGCGGCGTATGGCCCGATACTGCGAGACGTAAAGCCAGGCGGGGTCGATGCCGATGACCGTGTGCGCGCCGGCGCCGGCGGCGC
Organism: Gammaproteobacteria bacterium; assembly: GCA_027067235.1. Classification (GTDB taxonomy): domain Bacteria; phylum Pseudomonadota; class Gammaproteobacteria; order QOAV01; family QOAV01; genus QOAV01. The sequence goes on along the minus strand of JALXFQ010000169.1, from coordinate 1,770 downwards.
GCCAGCAGTGGTAGCCGTTGCCGCAGCCCACGTCCAGGACTGTACGTCCGTCCAGCGGCTGAATATGCGGCACGATACGATTCCATTTCCAGTCGGATCGCCACTCGCTGTCTATGTGTACGCCAAACAGCTCATAAGGTCCCTTGCGCCAGGGATGCAGCTGGCGCAGGCTGGTTTCGACCTGCGCGCGCTGTGGTTTGTCCAGGTCATCCGCGGCGCCGATCAAGATGGCGTCGGTATCCAGACGCAGGCGCGACGGCCGGCCGTCGGGCAGCCGGTCGATGGCTGACTGCCAGCGCGCCAGGTCACCGTGGGAACCGGCCTCTGCGCGCTCGAGATCAGCCTCGAGGCCATGCTCGAGCCAGACCTGCAGTATGCTCCCCTGCAGGTGGTGCAAAAGACCGGCGTAGTGTTCAGGCGCCGCAGTCACCGGCGAATGGCGAGCAGGGAGACGAAATTCAGTTGCTGAAACCAGGGCAGCACCCGGGAAAAGCCGGCCTCGCGTAATCGCTCTACGTGCACCTGCAGCGTTTCCGGCACCAGCACGTTTTCCAGCGCCTCGCGCTTCTGGCTGATTTCCAGCTCGCTGTAGCCCTGGTCGCGCTTGAAGGCGTGATGCAGCCGGATCAGGGCCAGGTTGGCTTCAGCGTCGTCAAAACGTATTTTTTCCGATACCAGCAATACGCCGCCCGGCAGCATGGCATCGGCAATACGCCGCAGCAGACCGGCGCGTCGTGGCGGCGGAATAAACTGCAGGGTGAAATTCAGTACCACCATGGAGGCGTTGCTCAACGCGACCTGGAGCAGATCTGACTGCACCAGCGTTACCGGCGCATGGCCGGCATCATCATGCGCCACCAGCCTGGCCGCCTGCTGCAACATGGCGGCAGAATTGTCCACAGCGAAGATACGGCAGTTGCGGCCGGCCGCGCCGCGACTCATGGCCATGGCCGCGGCGCCCAGGGAACAGCCCAGATCATAGCCATGGCTGTTGTCGCGCAGATATTCGCCGGCGATCACGGCGATGCCGTCGATAATCGACGCATAGCCGGGCACCGAGCGACGAATCATGTCGGGAAACACCGCTGCTACCTGCTGATCGAAGCGAAAGGGCTCGATGCGGCTGCGCCGCCGGGCATAGATCTTGTCTTTGTGTTCGTGCTGGGTCATATTGGCGCAAAGCGTCGAATTCAGGCACAGGATAGTATCAAACCACCCATGAAAACCAACAAACCCCCACATTCACGACCCGTTGTCATGGTCATTGGCGGCCAGGATCCGTCCGGCGGCGCCGGACTGCAGGCCGATATCGAAGCGGTCATGGCTGCCGGCTGTCATGCTGTCACCGTGCTTGCCGCGGTCACTGTGCAGGACAGTGCCAGCGTGCGGGACTTCATGGTCATGGAGCCGTCGATGGTGGTGGCGCAAATGCGAACAGTGATGGCTGATTTTGCGGTCGCCGCGGTGAAGACCGGCATGATGGGCAGCGCCAGCAATATAACCGCCGTATCCGACTGGTTGAAGCACAACAGCAAGGCGCCGCTGGTGGTGGACCCGGTGCTGGCCAGCAACACTGGCGACAGGCTGGCGCTGGACGATCTGGTCCCAGCCTATCGGGAAACACTGTTGCCGCTGACCACCATTGCCACACCCAATTCCGAAGAGCTCAAACGCCTGGCTGCTGATGCCAGTGGCCAGGCCGGCGCTGCCGCCGACCTGCTGGCGCTCGGCTGCGGCCATGTCTTCGTTACGGGCGGCCATGCCGGCAGC
>JALXFQ010000168.1 GCA_027067235.1 Gammaproteobacteria bacterium | reverse complement strand
GCGCAGCGCCGGCAATGGCAATAAAAAAAGCCCGGCTGTAGGGCCGGGCGTAGCGCAATAATCGACGGTAGAGCTGAAACCCGTTGAGGGGCGCACCAGGTTTGTGCAGCTTGCTCATTGCCGGCGCTGCGCTGTGGCCAGATTGAAATTCACCAGCCCCAGCTGGCGGCAGACGTCCATGGCGCGCGCCACCGCCTGGTACGGCGTCATGCGATCCGCCATCAGCACCACATCCACATCTTTGCGCCCCTGCACCAGCTTGCTGATGGCGCGCTGCAGGGTATCTTCGTCGTCGCTCACCAGCGAGCGGGATTTTTTCTCGCCCGGGCCTTTCAGGGCAAACTTGCCGTCGGCGTTGATTTCCACCTGCAGTGTATTGTCGGTCTGGCTCAGGGATTGTTCGGAGGAAGACTCCGGCAATTCGATCTGCAACTTGGTTTCCTGCCGGAAAGTGGTGGTCACCATGAAAAAAATCAGCAACAGAAACACCACGTCGATCAGCGGCGTCAGATTGACCTCCGCATCCCGGTTGCGCGTTTCGTCGCGAAATCGCATCAGCTGCGCTCACCGTGGATGATTTCCACCAGACGCATGGCTTCCTGCTCCATGTGTATCACCAGTTCAGTCACCCTGCCGGTGAAATAGCGGTGAAACATCAATGCCGGGATACCCACGGACAGACCCGCCGCAGTGGTAATCAGGGCTTTGGAGATACCGCCGGCCAGCGCATTGGGATCACCGACGCCGGCCGAGGTAATGGCCGAGAACACTTCTATCATGCCGAAAACCGTACCAAGCAGGCCCAGCAGCGGCGTAATGGCCGCGATAGTGCCGAGGGTATTCAGATAACGCTCCAGCCGCAGCACCACCACCCGCCCGGTTTCCTCGATGGCCTCTTTCATCACTTCGCGGGAATGGTTCATGTTCTGCAGCCCGGCCGCCAGTATCTGACCCAGCGGCGAATGCTGGCGCACCTTTTCGACGACCTGCTGGTTGAGACGTCCTTCCTGGTGCAGTTTTTTCAGTTCATCCACCAGATCGGCAGGCGCAACCGCTTCCGAGCGCAGCGCCCAGAAGCGATCCAGCACGATGGCCACGGCCAGCAGTGACGCCAGTAAAATGGGCCAGATGAGAAATCCGCCGGTTTTCAATATATCGAGCATGCTCAGACCTGCAATTCAATGTGCGCCGGAATGTAGCAGTTCTGTTCGCGGGGTAAAAGACCCCTCTGGCGTCTGCCAGAAACGCCTGTGATCGGGACGCTGCTGATCCACCGATACGCCGTTGCGGCCGAGCACAATCGTGATGGCGCCGGACCATGCCGTGTTCAGCGCTGTTATGTCGCGGCTTGCATAGCGCGCCACCACGCGCTTATGGGGATGGTGAAAACGGTTGCGCAGCCCGGTCGAAAACAGTGCCAGCCGGGGTTTCACCGTATCAATGAACGCGGCGCTGGAAGAGGTTTTGCTGCCGTGATGCGGCACCACCAGCACACTGGAACGGAGATCGTCGCCATAGCGCTCCAGCAGAGCATTTTCGGCCTCTTTTTCGATGTCGCCCGGCATCAGAATGGCGCCAAAGGGCCCGGAAACCAGCACCACGCAGGATGAATTGTTGTCTTTCAGTCTGGTGTGATCCTCGTCACCCGGCGGGTACAGCACCCGATACGCCACTGCGCCGTCGGCCCAGCCCTGACCGGCATGACACGACCGCGCCCCGCCGATCAGCTCGGGCACGCTGGAATAAATGGCCGATACCGCTGTTTCCCGCCTCAGCCCTGCCACGCCACCGCGATGATCCTGGTCCTCATGACTGACAATCAACTGATCCACATGGTCCACGCCCAGGCGACGCAAGTAGGGCGCGACAATATCAGCGCCAACGTCGAAGCGGTCGCTGTAATGCCTTCCAGCGTCATACACCAAGGTGTTGTTGTGAGTCTGCACCACCAGCGCCAGCCCCTGCCCCACATCGAGCATGGTCAGGCGGATTTCTCCCGGGTCCGGCATGGCGGGCCTGAGCAGAAACAGCGGCAACAGCCACAACGCCCCCAAAGCCCGGCCGGGCAGGCCTTTGGGTGAGAGCAACAGCAGCACGCCCGCCAACGCCACGGGAATAGTCCACCAGGGCGGGCTGAATGGCGCCACAACGGCGGGCAACTGCTGCTGAACCAGCGTCAGGCTCTGCCACAGCCACGAAGTAACACGCGCCGCCGCGTCCCAGAGTACGGCGGACACAGGTACCAGGCCGGCAAATTGCAGCACCACACCGAGCAGGACCGCCGGCGTCACCAGTAATCCGATCACTGGCACGGCCAGCAGATTGGCCAGTGGCGACAACAGCGAGAACTGACCGAAAAACAGCAGCACTAGCGGGATCAGACCCAGTGATACTGCCACTTGTACAAACACCGCCTGACTGGCCTTGCCGCGACGAGAAATCCTCGATACCGCCCAGGCTATAATGGCCACCGCCGAAAAAGACAGCCAGAACCCCGTCGCCATGACCGACAGCGGATCGAACAGCAGAACGCCGGTGAGCGCCAGCGCCAGCACGTGCAGCGGATCGGTCTTGCGATTCATTGCCAGCGCCAGCAACACGATGACCAACATGACCCAAGCGCGTTGCACGGGGATGGAGAACCCGGCCAGAGCCGCGTAAAACAGAGCTGCAAGCAATGCCGGCGCTATGGCCGCCTTCTGCGCCGGCAGCCACAGGGCAAGCCGGGGTATGCGTGACCAGAGTTGTATAAACAGCCAGTAGACCGCGCCGGCGAACAAACCGATGTGCAGGCCGGAAATTGCCATCAGATGATTGGTGCCTGTCGCTCTCATGATATCCCACTGCCGCGGTGAAATATCGCTGCGAATACCCGTGGCGAGCGCCACAATCAAGCCGCTGGCCGGTGAATCAGCCAGCGCCTGCCGTATACTCTGGGCAATGCTCTGGCGCATACGCTGAACAGGAAAATAGTCACTGCCATCGTCCAGCCTGAGCGCTGTATCAGGGTTTTTGACGTAGCCGGTGGCGCGGATACGTTTCTGAAACAGCATTTTCTCGTAATCGAAAAGGCCGGGATTGCTGAAGCCATGGGGATTTTTCAGTCTGGCCGAAAACTGCCAGATTTCGCCGACATGCGGAACCAGCTCTGTTCGATACAGAGCCAGCCGGAGCAGACCGGGCATGGCGTAATCCTGGCCGTCCAGGCTTATTTTCCTGGCGCGCACGGTTATCTGGGTTTTGTGCGGAAATTGCTCTGGCACTTCAACAATCTGCGCAGTTATAGTTACCGTTTCACCGGACAGCGCCGGCGGCAACGATTGCGACAGCAGCAGATTGGCGCGAAAGCTGGCCCAAGCCAGTCCCAGTAAAAATGTCGCCGCACAACGAAATAGCGGAAATTTGATCCAGAGCAAGACAGCAAGAATGGCAGCAGGTATAAGAAAAGCGCCGGAAGGAACGGTAGGCAACAGGGTCAGACTGGTAACGCCAAGCAGAAAACCCAGAGCGGCCGCGGGAAAACCGGGACACATCCACAAATTTAATTTATTCGCCGAACCTGTATAAGCGGTTATCATACTCGAAATGCCACGACGACTGATCAAACGTTACCTGCCCCAGGCCAAAGATGTGAAAAAGCATCCACAGCTACAGATATTCGGCAGCCGTTTACGCGATCCGAATCTGTGGCATCTGAACCGTTACTCGGTGGCTGGCGCCGCCGCCTGGGGTTTTTTCGTCGCCTTTCTACCGGTACCGTTCCAGATGCTTATCGCTGCCATGGGCGCGCTGCTGTTTCGCATCAACCTGCCGCTGTCGGTAGCCATGGTATGGATCTCCAATCCAGTCACCTGGGTGCCGCTGTATCTACCCGCTTACAAGCTGGGCGCCATCATACTGGGCAATTCGCCCTCCCCGCCGGGCAAGATCAACCTGGAATGGTTGCTGGATCATTTCGGCCCCCTGCTGCTGGGATGCCTCATTATCGGCCTGCTGGGCGCCGCCTTGAGCTGGATGGCCGTAATGGGCCTCTGGCGTCATCACGTCAAGAAAAAATGGGCGGAACGCCGACGTTTGCGCGCCACCAGATCCCGTTCAAAAAAGCGCCGCAAGCGGCAGCCGGAGAGATCACTGGGCAACTCCGAATAAGCCCGCCCCCGGGCAGCCGCCGCTCGCCTGCTATCGACCACAAGCATCCGGCGGCCAGCGGCAGAAAAAGTCAGCGCAGGCTGATATTGTCTGTCAAGGCGTTCAGTTTCAGCCATTCTCCCAGGCTTGCGCCAATCTTGCCGGCGAATTTTTCCAGCAGATTGGGCTGCACTGTATAGTCAACCAGCTTTTCCGCGCCCACCATATCGCGCGCCACGGTTTTGGCATTGGCCAGACCGTCGATCAGACCCAGGTCGATCGCCTGCTCACCACTCCAGAACAGCCCGGTAAACAGATCGGGATCATCGGACAGACGGTCTCCGCGACCTTCCTTGACCACGTTAATAAACTGCTGATGTATCGTCGCCAGCATTTTTTCCGCATAAGCCTTCTCGTCAGGCTGTACCGGTGAAAACGGATCCAGCAGAGTCTTGTATTTACCGGCATGATAGACCCGGCGCTCGACACCGACTTTTTTCATGGCCTCGACAAATCCGAAACTGCCCATGCGTACGCCAATGGATCCGACGATACTGGCCTTGTCGGCATAGATCTTGTCGCCGGATACAGCAACATAATAGCCGCCAGAGGCCGCCAGATCGCCCAGCACGGTATAGAATGGCTTGTCCGGGTGCGTCTTTTTCATGCGTTTGATTTCATCGTACAGATAGCCGGACTGTACCGGGCTGCCGCCAGGGCTGTTGATGCGCAGTATCACACCCCTGGTCAGTTTGTTGTCGAAAGCCTTTTTCAGGCCTTTGAGCACCTGATCACTGCCATTGTAGCCCTGCTCGCCAATGACGCCTTTCAGGTTGACCAGGGCAGTATGCTCGCCGGCCACCGCGCCGACACCGCTCTTGAACCAGGACAAGGCCAGAATCGCGATAAAATAACTCACCAGCAGAAGCTTGAAGAAAGTATTCCAGCGCCGTGTGCGTCTTTGCTCTTTCAGGTTCTCGGTGGAAAGTTTTTCCAGCAGCCGACGCTCCCAATGGGGGTCGTCGGGAGAGATTTCCTGATCTTTTTTCTTGAATAGCGGCATTATTCTTCAACCAGTTTCATGTTGTGTTCGTTCAGATAGATATAGCCGTCTTTCTCTGAAACTGCCAGAGAAATCAGGCCACGGCCGTTACAGGGGCCACCCACACAGGAGCCGTCTGCCGGGTCATAGGTGGCGCCATGGGTTGCACAGATCAGGAATTGTCCGGTTTCGTCGAACATCCGGCCATCGTCCATGTCCAGCTCCACCGGCGTGTGCGCGCATTCATTGATGAAGGCGCTTGCCACGCCACAGTGACGGATAACAAACGCCGTACGCGTTCTGCGACCCTGCCTGATGCGAAAGCGCCAGGCCACGCCACCGTTTACGACCGCTGCACTGGCGCACAGTTTCACATCAACCATTGAGCCACCTGCCTGAATTCATCAAAGCAGCGCAATGGCTGGTGCTGCATCAGGCGCTCCCTGTCGTGTACGCCATAACTTACGGCCAGGGAATCCACGCCTGCGTTTTGCGCCATTTGCAGGTCATACGCCGTATCACCCACCATCACCGCGTCCTCTGGCTGCAGTCCGGTTTCATCCAGTATGTCCAGCAGCATCTGCGGGTGGGGTTTGGAAAAAGCTTCGTCCGCGCAACGCGATGCGGTAAACAGTTCCGCCAGACCGGTTTCTTCCAGCACCAGACTCAGGCCTCGGCGCGCTTTGCCTGTAGCGATGGCCAGCAGATAACCGCAGTCGGCCAGTTCATGCAGTAATTCGCGCACGCCGGGAAACAACGGCATGCGGGTCTGGTCTGCGCCGAGAAAATGATGCCGGTATTGTTCGATCAAAGCCTGACGCTCCGCATCGGAGCTATCGCCGAACACCTTGGCAACCGCTTCCGCCATGCCCAGGCCGATAATATCGCGCACGCTGGCATCATCCGGCTGCGGTATGTCCAGGTCGCGTGCAGCTTTCTGAAAGCAATTAATGATCTTGCGCTCCGAGTCCATCAGGGTGCCATCCCAGTCAAAAATGACCATTTCGTATTTTTTGTTTTTCATGTTTTCAACCGTTTCAGAACGCCTGTCAGATCGTCCGGCAGTGCGGCGCTCACCAGCACCGGCTGCCGGGTCAGCGGATGATCAAATTGAATGCTGGTGGCGTGCAAAAAAATCCTTTTCAAGCCATAGCGTGATTTCATCATGCGGTTAAAGGGCCAGTCGCCATATTTGTCATCACCGGCCACCGGCTGGTCCAGGCTATGCGCATGCACCCGCGCCTGATG
>JALXFQ010000167.1 GCA_027067235.1 Gammaproteobacteria bacterium | reverse complement strand
AAGGCTGGTTGCCGGGCGAGCCCTCCATGGGCTCGACGCTGACAGCAAAGGCCTTGACGTTGTCGAGATGTTCGATCATCTCGGGGTCGATCTTGATTTCACGCTTGCCGCTGGTGGGCACAACGCCGACAAACAGGGTTTTTCCTTCCTTGGTCAGCGCCCATAACTGCAGCGACTTGTCCTTGATGGGAATTTCCTCGGGCACTACGGACACCATCACGTGGGGTGGCTGCTGGTAGCATTGAACCACCCACATGGGGTCTTTTTTCTGGTCATTGACTACCGCCAGGGCTGCCGGATGCGCAGCCGCATCCGTTTGCGCCACCGGCGCCGGCGCCGGTGGCTTTTTCAGGCTGTCGGTCAGCACCACCGCCATGGCCAGACTGGCGGCGATGCCGCCCAGCGCCAGAGTTTTCCACCAGGCAAGCTTGCGGCTTGCGGGGTTTGTCGGAGCGGCGCCAATGGTGCGGGCGCGGATGGTCTCCCAGGCGGCGGCGGGCGGTTCTACCGCGTCCACTCCGTCGGTCAGGGGTTGCAGTTTTTCTTCCCAGGCATGGATTTGCTCGCGCAGCGCGGCGTTGAAAATCATGTCACGTTCGATGCGCGCGCGGGTGACATCGTCGAGCGTGCCCAGCACGTATTCGCCCGCGTCTATCTTGATGTCGTTGTTGTCGGTTTCCGCGTTCATATCGATAAGCAGTTTTTCAGTTTTTCCAGTCCGCGCCTGACCCAGCTCTTGACCGTGCCCAGGGGCGAGTTCACTTTTTCGCTCAGTTCCTCATGCGTGTAGCCATAGACGAACGAGAGCATGATGCATTCGCGCTGGCCATCCGGCAATTCATCCAGACAGCGCTGCAGTTCTATCGAATCGCCCAGTCGCAGGCTGGTCAGTTCCGGGTCTGCATCGGGCTTTTCATCCGCCAGCGTGTCTACCGTGTCATCCATGCCGCGCTCCAGTTCGCGCTTGTTGCGCCGGATCAGATCCAGCGCGCGATAGCGTACAATGCTGGTCATCCAGGTGATCGGGCTGCCGCGGTCGCGCGTGAACACGCCCGCGTTGCGCCAGATGCTGGTATAGGCATCCTGCAATACTTCCTGGGCCTGACCTTCGTTCTTCATCATACGCAGTGAAACGCCATACAGTTTCGCCGATGTCAGTTTATACAGCTTGCTGAAGGCGTGTTCATTGCCTTCGGCGACCTGGTACAGCAATTTTTCGACTTGTTCGATCATTGGGTTTTTTTGTTATTTTTCCAGTTCGAGCCAGTTTCGGGGCCGTAGAAAGTCCGTGTACAGGCGTGCTTCTTCCGTTCCCGGTTCGGGCGACCAGTTATAGCGCCATTTGACCAGCGGCGGCAGGGACATGAGGATGGATTCGGTGCGTCCGCCGGTCTGCAGGCCAAAAAGGGTGCCGCGATCATACACCAGATTGAACTCCACGTAGCGCCCGCGGCGGTAAAGCTGGAAATCCCGCTCCTGCTCGCCAAACGGCGTGTCTTTGCGGCGTTCGACGATGGGGCAGTAGGCGCGGGTGTAATGGTCGCCCACCGAGCGCATGACGGCGAAGCAATGGTCAAAATCACCGCCGCAGAAACTGGACTGGTTGAGGTCGTCGAAAAACAGCCCGCCAACGCCGCGCGGTTCCCGGCGGTGCTTGAGGTAGAAATAATCGTCGCACCACTTTTTGAAGTGAGGGTACACTTCATCGCCAAACGCGTCGCAAGCGTCCTTTGCTGTCTGGTGCCAGTGAACAACATCGTCTTCGTTGCCGTAGTAGGGCGTCAGGTCGAAACCGCCGCCGAACCACCATACCGGCTCTGCGCCATCGGCCTCGGCAATGAAAAACCGCACATTGGCGTGGGAAGTGGGCACATAGGGATTATGCGGATGAATCACCAGCGACACGCCGGTAGCCTGGAAACGCCGGCCTTTCAGTTCGGGCCGTTGCGCTGTCGCCGCGGCCGGCAGCTGGTCGCCGGAAACATGCGAGAAATTCACCCCGCCCTGCTCGAAAACCTTGCCGTTACCGAGCACGCGGGTCAGTCCGCCGCCGCCACCGCCCTCGCGATCCCAGCGGTCTTCGATGAATTTGCCTGCGCCGTCAACGGCCTCCAGATCGGCGCAGATGCGCGACTGGAGACCGAGCAGATAGTCCTTTACCCGGCTTATGTCCGGTCGGGACACTAGTCGTCGAGGATGAAGGTGATTTTCATGCGCACGCGGTATTCCGCTTCCTTGCCATCCTTGACCTTGATGTTCTGGTCGCCAATCCAGACAGAGGTGACATTGCGCAACGTCTTGTTGGCGCGTTTGATACCGTCTTCGATGGCGTCGTCAAAGCTCTTTTTCGAGGTGGATATGATCTCGGTCACTTTTGCAATGGACATGCTTGAGTCTCCTTTTCCTTCTTTGGTTGGGGGGTGTCTTTGTAACACGGCGCGACGGGCATGGGAAGCGTCGTTAGCGGGTGCTAGCGGCGAACAAATTCGCCGTTTTCCGCGTCGATAATGACAGATGGCCGCCGGGCCTTGCCTGTGGCCCCCGGGAGTATGTAATCGAGTCCCGGCAGGCGCATTCTGGACAGCTCCTGGTAGCTGAGCGCCGGCGGCTGATTTCTGCGATTGGCGCTGGTGGAAACAATGGCCATGCCGGCGACAGCGCACAGTTCCCGCGCCAGCGCGTGGCCGGGAACGCGCACGGCGACGGTATGGTGCCTGCCGCGAATCAGACGGTGGGCCGGTTTTGCCGGCAACAGCCAGGTGGTGGGGCCGGGCCAGCTATGGAGCAGACGGGCCCGTGTTGACGGCTTCAGTGGCCAGATAAACGGGCGGAATTGCGCCAGCGCAGAGCCGATGAGTATGAGTCCGCGGTGTACCGCTCGCTGCTTGATGCGCAATAGTTTTCGTACTGCCTCGTGGTTGGCCGGGTCGCAGCCCAGCCCGTAGCAGTATTCTGTCGGGTAGGCGATTACGCCGCCGCTGCGTATGATTTGCGCCGCATGGGTCAGCTGCTGGCGGCTGGGAGCGATCAGCTTTCTTCCTCTTCGCTGTCGCGTTGAAGGGCGGCATCTTTTGCCCGTACATCCTCGGCCTGGGCTTCGCGATCTTTCAGCAGATGCTCACGCAGTTTGGCGTCGCACAGGGCAACGATCTGGGCGGCAAAATAAGCAGCATTCTTGGCGCCTGGCTTGCCAATGGCCATGCATCCCACAGGGATGCCGCCGGGCATTTGCACGGTGGAAAGCAGCGCGTCCATGCCCTGCAGCGGGCCGCCGTCCATGGGCACGCCGATGACCGGCCGCAGGGTCAGACCGGCGATGGTTCCCGCCAGATGCGCGGCCAGGCCCGCAGCGGCGATAAACACCACGCAGCCGCGCTGTTCGGCGTCGCGCACATAGTCGTGCGTCGCCCCGGGCGTACGATGCGCCGAGGAGATCTTGACCTCATGTCTGACGCCCAGCCGGGTCAGCGTATCCAGCGTCGCTTGCATGACCGGCAGGTCGGAGTCGGAGCCCATGATCACGGCTACAAAGGGTTCTGTTGGCATCATAATTTCTCAGTGAGGAATCAGGGGTGGTCAGGAAGAGGATTCCCGCGCGGTGGCGCGGTGGCCAATGTCTTTACGGAAATATACGCCATTCCAGTGGATCTTGTCAGCCAGCGCGTAGGCTCTTTTTTGCGCTGCGCCAACGCTGTCGCCGAGAGCGGTGGCGCACAGCACCCGGCCACCGGCAGTAACGATCTTGCCGTCTTTTTCAGCGGTGCCGGCGTGAAAGACCTTTTCGCCTTCGGTTTCCGTTTCGGGCAGGCCATGAATTTCGTCGCCGCTGGGATATGAGCCGGGGTAGCCTTTGGCGGCCAGCACCACGCCCAGCGCAGCGCGCTGGTCCCATTCCGCGCTGACCGTATCCAGCTTGCCGTCGATGGCGGCGTCGCACAGTTCGGTCAGGTCGGACAGCAGGCGCATCATGATGGGCTGGGTTTCCGGGTCGCCGAAGCGGCAGTTGTATTCCAGCACATTGGGCGTGCCGTCCGGCGCGATCATGATGCCCGCGTAAAGGAAACCGGTATAGGGTATGCCGTCCGCCGCCATGCCCGCCACCGTCGGCTCGATAACCTCGCGCATGATGCGCTGGTGCATGGCGGGCGTCACCACCGGCGCCGGTGAATAGGCGCCCATGCCGCCGGTATTGGGGCCGGTGTCGCCGTCATGGGCGGCCTTGTGATCCTGCGACGTGGCCAGCGGCAGGATGTTTTTGCCATCGGCCATGACAATGAAACTGGCTTCCTCGCCCTGCAACATTTCCTCGATAACCACGCGATGCCCGGCGTCGCCAAAAGCATTGCCCTGGAGCATGTCTTCCACAGCGGCGATGGCCTCGTCCTCCGTCTGCGCCAGAATCACGCCCTTGCCCGCCGCCAGACCGTCGGCCTTGACCACGATGGGCGCGCCCTGCTGGCGGATATAGGCAACGGCCTCGTCCACGTCGGAAAACGCCCCATAGGCGGCGGTGGGGATCTTGTGGCGCGCCAGAAAGTCCTTGGTAAATTCCTTCGAACCCTCCAGTTGCGCCGCCTTCGCCGACGGGCCGAAGCAACGCAAGCCCGCCTCGCTGAAAGCATCCACCACCCCCAGCACCAGCGGAACCTCGGGGCCAACGATGGTGAGGTCGATGGCATTGGCCCTGGCGAAATCCACCAGCGCCTCCATGTCCTCCACCCTGATGGCGACATTCTCCATTTTGGGTTCCAGCGCCGTGCCGGCATTGCCCGGCGCAACGAATATTTTCTCCACGCGGCCGGATTGCTGCGCCTTCCACGCCAGCGCATGCTCGCGGCCGCCGGAGCCGATGATGAGGATGTTCATTTTTTTACGTTCTGTTTGTGATCTGTTTCGGTGATGACGACGTACGTTGAGAGATTTCTGACTCCATGCTCAATTCCGGATAACCTTGTTCATGCATAAAGCCGCAGAGGCGCCACCTGGCCGATCCAGCGAAAATGCTTGTCTTCAGTGTAAACCGGGCATCCCGACTGTAATGCGTTTTGGGCAATCATCAGATCCGGGATGCCAATGCCATTGATGCCACCGGCAAGGCATTGGGTCTGCATGTCGATGATGTCTGCCCAGTCAACTTGAAGCGGCAAGCGCGTGACTGTTTCGAGCAGCGCAACAAGGCGCTGTTCTTTCCGTATTCGCAGAGCTGGCGTAAGCTCCGCCAGTATGACGTCGTTGATGGCCAGCAGGTTGTTGTCAATGAGTTCATCCAGCGCTTCGCCTCCCTTGCCCCGAAACCAGTTTATCCAGACGGACGTATCAACCAGGATGCGCATTGCGGTCGCGCAATTCGTTGAGGTCAATATCAAGGTCAACCTTGCCGCGATATTTCTTCAGCTCTGCCAGCCGGGATCTCTGGATCAGTTCTTCCAGCGCAATGGTAATGGCCTTGGTCTTGGTTTTTACGCGCGCAGCGCGCATGGCTTCCCGAACAAGGTCTTCCGGCAGATCAAGCGTGGTTCTCATGTGTCACCAATCATATGCATTTATTTCAATGATAATGCAGATCAGGTTTTTTGCACAGGGCGAATAAAAACCACCCCTACAGCCTCAAGCCTCAAGCCTCAAGCCTCAAACCTCAAACCTCAAACCTCAAACCTCAAACCTCAAACCTCAAGCCTCACCCCTCAAGCCCAAAGTCTAATGACGAAAATGCCTCATCCCGGTAAACACCATGGCCATTCCTGCTTCATCCGCAGCGGCGATGACTTCCTCGTCGCGCATGGAGCCGCCGGGTTCGATGACGGCGGCGATGCCGGCTTCGGCAGCGGCGTCGATGCCGTCGCGGAAGGGGAAGAAGGCGTCGGAGGCCATGACCGAGCCCTTGACGCTCAGTCCGGCCAGTTCGGCCTTGATGCCGGCGATGCGGGCGGAGTTGACGCGGCTCATCTGGCCTGCGCCGACACCGATGGTCATGTTGTCCTTGCAGTAGACGATGGCGTTGGATTTGACGAATTTGGCGATTTTCCAGGCGAACAGCAGGTCGCGCATTTCTTCTTCGCCGGGCTGGCGTTTGCTGACCACCTTGAGCTCATTGTAAAGAGCAAGGTCGGCGTCCTGTACCAGCAGGCCGCCGTTGACGCGTTTGTAGTCCAGCCGCGGCTGCGGCTCGCCCCATTCGCCGCATTCCAGCAGACGTACGTTTTTCTTGGCGGCGACGACTTCGATGGCTTCGGCGCTGATTTTGGGCGCGATGATGACTTCCACAAACTGCCGGTCAATGATGGTTCTGGCGGTGTGGGCGTCCAGCTCGCGGTTGAAGGCGATGATGCCGCCGAAGGCTGATTCGGGGTCGGTGGCGTAGGCGCGGTCATAGGCGGCGGTGATGTCGTCGGCCAGCGCAACGCCGCAGGGGTTGGCGTG
>JALXFQ010000166.1 GCA_027067235.1 Gammaproteobacteria bacterium | reverse complement strand
AAAACCGCTTCTTTACGCACCCGAATCCGGTGCAGCGTCTGGTTGATGGGTGTTTTCCAAAGGCGCCCGAATATGGGACAATCGCGCCCCCTTAGCAAGGCCGAGTATCCATGAACATTCCCGATTTCAGCGATAGCGAGCTGTGGCTTATTCGCCAGACTTTGGAAGAGCGCTATGGCGAGCCGCGTGAAATCGAACTGGCCGATGCCGAAGTGCGCACCGATCCCGAGAAGCGTGAGCTGACGCAATGCCCCGTGGTGGTGTGGCAGGATGCCGACAGCGATGCGACTTTCGTTGTATTCAAGCTCGGCGAGCAAGGCTATCGGGCGCAGTTCTACTATCGTGGCTACCAGCAGTACGGACCGGCCGACGGTAATTTTGACGACCTGGCTGAATGCGTGATTGCCATTCTGCAGATGCAGGTGGATCACGAAACCAGGCGCAAGGCCTCTGAGTGAATCCGGTTTAACAAAATTTCAAGGAGTTTAGCAAATGGCAAAGAACGCTTTTTATGCACAGTCCGGTGGCGTCACCGCCGTGATCAACGCTTCAGCCTGTGGCGTGATCGAAACAGCGCGCAAGCATTCAGATCAAATTGGTACGGTTTACGCAGGCCGCAACGGCATTATTGGCGCCTTGACCGAGGATCTGATCGATACCGGCAAGGAGTCGGCGGAAAATATAGCCGCCTTGCGTCACACACCTTCCGGGGGCTTTGGTTCCTGCCGCTTCAAGCTGAAAAGCCTGGAAGACAACCAGCGTGAATATGAGCGTCTGATCGATGTGTTCAAGGCTCACGATATTGGTTATTTCTTTTACAATGGCGGCGGCGATTCGGCGGATACCTGTTACAAGGTCTCCCAGCTTTCGGAAAAAATGGGCTTCCCGGTGCAGGCCATCCACATCCCCAAAACCGTGGATAATGACCTGCCCATCACCGACAACTGCCCCGGTTTTGGTTCGGTGGCCAAATATATCGCCGTATCCGCGCTGGAAGCCTCGTTCGATGTGCGCTCCATGGCGAAAACGTCCACCAAGATTTTTGTGCTGGAAGTCATGGGCCGTCATGCCGGTTGGATCGCGGCGGCGGGTGGTCTGATCGAAGATCACGATATTCCGGTGGTTATCCTGTTTCCGGAAGTGGAATTCGACAAGGACAGGTTCATGGCCGAGGTCGATGCAAAAACCAAACAATACGGTTTTTGCACCATCATCGTCTCCGAGGGCGTGCACTGGCCGGATGGTCGCTTCCTCGCCGAGCAGGGAACGCGTGACTCATTCGGTCACGCCCAGCTGGGCGGCGCGGCGCCGGTGGTGGCGAACATGATCAAGGAAGCCCTGGGCTACAAATTCCACTGGGCGGTAGCGGATTATCTGCAACGCGCCGCGCGGCATCTGGCGTCTAAATCCGATGTCGAACAGGCTTACGCGCTGGGCAGGGCAGGCGTGGAAATGGCTTTGCAGGGCCACAATTCCATCATGCCGACGGTTGATAGACTGTCCAGCAGCCCCTATAAATGGGAAATCGGCAAGGCGCCGTTGTCTGAAGTGGCAAACGTGGAGAAGATGATGCCGGCGGAATATATTTCCGATGACGGTTTTGGCATCACCGAAGCCTGCAAGGAATATCTCTATCCGCTGATCGAGGGCGAGGACTACCCGCCCTATGAAAACGGCATGCCGGTGTACGTAACGCTGAAAAACGAGTCCGTGGCGAAAAAACTGCCGGATTTCGAATTATAGGCAGAACGGTCGCCTGGTCCCGGTTTGCGGAAATATCGAGGATGTTCTGATGACTCTGGACAAGGCGCGCGAACTGTTGGAAGTACAGGCCGCTTTTGGCGGCTTCTACAACGCCAACGCCGCCAAGCTGATACTGTCCGAAGTCGCAGCCGATCACGGCCAGCATGCCGTGGACCGGCTCATCGAGGAGCTTGATCTGGAGGCCGTGTTCGGTTTCGAGCCGGGTACCCGTTTCGATGGCGGTCTGGCGATCAAGGACAAATTTTCCTAGGATTGATGCCATGTGTGTCGCATTGCCCCCGACCAGTTCAAAAACCGCCGCGCCCGGCAAGGTCTGGCTGTGGCTGACTGCAGCGCCCTGGCGCTTTCTGTTTGCCGCCGGCCTCTCCAGTCTGGTGCTGGGGCGGGCGGCAGCACTGACCGGCGGGACGACATCTGCCTATTTCAGTTTTGCGGTAGTGCCTTTTTTTGTTACCGGAGCGGTATTGACGGCAGCGCCGCGCTGGTTGCGTCAGGATGTGACCTATGATTACGGTTTTCTCGCCAATGTGGCTGTGCTGGTGCCGGCGGCGTTGCTAGCGTTGCTGGCTGGCGTCAGTGGCTGGAATCTGCCGGCTGTACTGTCCGCCACGCTGGTATCAGTCAGCTATGTGTTGCTTTTGCGGCGCCTGCGAAAAATGATTTTCTGGGCGCTATCCGGGGATGTCGCGGGCGTCTGGCTGGTCACCGGTTTTGTCGGTGTGGGTCTGCTGGCCTCGCTGCTGTGGCTGGCGGGATTGTTGCGTGGCTCTCCCGCCTGGGTGAACCTGTCGGCGCAGGCCATGAACTGGTTCAGCTTTGCGCCGGTTTTTCTGGTGCTGGCGTTAAAACTGATTGCGGATGGCTCTTCGCGTCCGCAATTGACTGAGTGACAGTCTTTGCATGGGTCTTTGATGGCCGGGCGACAATGGCTTCTTTCTGATGTCGTCCAGTGCGAAAACACTGATCTCCGCGTCATGGGCGTCGATCCTGAGCTGGATAACGGGAATATCGGTTTTTTTGCCGCGCCGGTAATAATATGGCCTGTCGCCCAGCTTGCCCCGGAGTTGCTTCAGCTCCAGCAGGGAAAGCACATCTTCCAGCGTATGGGCAAACACATGGATTTCAATGACACTGCCGGCCAGGGCGGGCCCCCGCGCCAGTTGTCCCGTCAGGCGGGGAGAAAAGTCTGACAGCAGTTCAAGACCCGCTTCCGCGCAATCGAGCTTTTCATCCTCGATACTGCGGAAATCTGGCGAGAACATGCTCAGGCGCCGGGCGCAGGCAGCCTCGATTTCACTGTCATCAGGCCAGTCGGCGCGGCCGGCAATGCCCAGCCGCCGGGCGGCCTTGCGGCGGGCGGTCGCCAGATCCCTGACGCCGTCTTCGATCATGATGCGCGCCGTCTCTTCCAGCAACAGCAGACGCTTGCGGCGGGGCCTGCGGGGCTGCTGTTTTCTTCTCATGGCACAATGCCGCCGGCGTCAGAACAGGTCTTCCTGGTCAGCCGGCTGCGGGACGATCTGTGAAGGCTGATCCGGCAGATCGGCCGTGGAGTTGCCGGCGGTCGGCGCTGTGCGTCCGGCCGGCGGGTTGGGGCTGGCAATGCCCGCTGCATCACTCGACTCCGTGCTGCCGGAGCTGTCGGCCCATTGCGTATTCGCACTCGCAGGCGGGTTGAGCGGGCGATCGGGAATGCCGTCCAGGGCGACTCGCATGTAGTCTATCCAGATGGGCAGGGCGGCGCGTCCGCCGAATTCCTTGCTTCCCATGGGTCTGGGCTGATCGTAGCCCACCCAGACGGTGGCCTGCACATCGGGATTGAAGCCGGAAAACCAGGCGTCTTTCTGTTCGTTGGTGGTGCCGGTTTTGCCGGCCAGGTCACGGCGACCGAGCTCTTTCGCGCGGGTGCCGGTGCCATATTGAATGACTCCCTGCATCATGCCGGTCATCAGGTAGGCGTTACGCGGACTGATGACGCGCGGCCGGCAGTCCGGCGCCGCGCCGGCCGGGTCCGATGCGGTGTCGTCATTGCACAGGGGCAGCAGCGAATGCGCCTCAATGGTGTTGCCGTGGGCGTCATCAATGCGCGCAATGAACCACGGGTTGATTTTCTCTCCCGTGTTGGCGAACTCGGCAAAGCCGGTGGCGATTTCCAGTGGTGTCAGGGATGCTGTGCCGAGAGCCAGGGAAAGATTGTGCGGCAGTCGCGCCGGATCAAAACCGAACTTTTCCAGATGTCTGATAGCGGTATTGACACCTATAGAGCGCAATATGCGTATCGACACCAGATTCATGGATTTGGCCAACGCCATGCGCATGGGCACCAGTCCGACAAATTTCCTGTTGTAGTTTTGCGGCCGCCAGTCCTCGCCGGTAGCCTCGTCGTGGACCACGACGGGGGCGCCGCTGATCATGGTGGACGGCGTAAAGCCGTGATCCAGCGCGGCAGAATAGATAAAGGGCTTGATATTGGAGCCGGGCTGGCGTTGCGCCTGGACGGCGCGATTGTATTTGCTCTGGTAGTAGCTGAAGCCGCCGATCAGGGCGAGGATGGCGCCGTCGGCAGGGCGCAGCGAGACCAGCGCGCCGCTGACTGCGGGCACCTGCGCCAGTTTCCAGCCCTGGCTGTCGATGTTTTCGACATAGATCACATCTCCGCGCGCCAGTTTGCTGGCCGCAATGGCGTTTTTGTTGTTGGCGCGGGTCATGGCCCACTGCATGTCGGCCTTTTTCAGCTTGACCGTTTTGCCGCGATAGGTTGATGCAGTGATGTCTCCGCCAGCGCCGGACAGCACCACGGCGGGGATCAGTGGCCCCACCGAAGGAAAGGCGCTCAGGGCGGTGGCGATACGGTCTCTGGTAGTCAGTTGCCCGGCGTCCAGTTTGCCGGCAGGGCCCTGATAGCCGTGGCGGCGGGTGAATGCCAGCAAGCCTTTTTGCAGCGCCTTTTGCGCGGCCTGCTGGTTGCGCACCGAGACTGTGGTGTAGATATTGAGGCCTGATGCGTAAGCCTGGTCGCCATATTTCCCGATGGCATACTGGCGCGCCATTTCGGCGACATAGGGGAATTCGTGATCGACTTTCTTGACATGTCTGGAGGCGGTAATTGGCGCCTTGCTGGCCTGTTCATACTGTTGCCTGGTAATCAGGCCCAGCTTGAGCATGCGTCCCAACACATAGTTGCGCCGCAGTTTGGCATTGTCCGGTCGCGACAGTGGATTGTTGCGCGACGGCGCCTTGGGCAGACCGGCAAGCATGGCGAATTCCGGTAGCGAGAGGTCAGCAACATCCTTGCCGTAATACACCTTGGCGGCTGCGCCAAATCCGTAGGCGCGGTGCCCCAGGAATATCTTGTTCAGGTACAGCTCGAGTATTTCGTCTTTGCTGAACTGGCGTTCGATCTTGAACGCCAGCAGTATTTCCTTGATCTTGCGGGTGTAGGTTTTCTCCGGGCTGAGAAAGAAGTTCCGCGCCACCTGCATGGTGATCGTACTGGCGCCCTGGCTTTTCCCCCCGGCCTTGTAGTTGGACAGCGCTGCGCGTATCAGTCCCTTGAGGGCGACGCCGTGATGCGAATAAAAATTGGCGTCCTCCGCCGCCAGCACGGCGTCGACCAGGGTCTGAGGCGTGTTGTCGATGGACAGGGGGATGCGCCTTTCCTCGGAATACTCGCCGATCAGCACGTTGTCAGCGCTGAAAATGCGCAATGGCATTTTCAGTTCAAAAGTCTGTTTGTTGCTGATGTCCGGCAGGCCGGGCATGAAATAGATGGCGATCAGGCCGGAAATGAGGGCCGTGGCGAGCAGGGCGCCGGCAGCGGCAATGGCAAGTTTTGAGGTGAAATGTCGGGGTAGCGGCATCAGACTTCGAGCAGAAAAGTAGGTTTATGAGTGATTTTATTGAAATATATACGATTTTTGACTTTTCAAATGCGTTGACTTGCTTTATATTCCATCTGCAAATCAAGGGGCATTGTAGCATAGCTAGTGTGAGCGCATTTAAAAAACTCAAGCTGCCGGATATAGGGAACTTCGGTCTGGGCAGCAAAAATACATCGTCGAAGATCGGTATCGATATCAGTTCGTCGGCGGTCAAGGTCCTCGAACTCAGCCGCAAGGGCAGTGGTTTCCAGGTGGAGCGGATCGGCGTCGATTCCCTGCCGCCCAACGCCATTGTGGAAAGTTCCATCGCCGATATCGAGGCAGTGTCGGATTCTGTGTCCAGGGCGGTCAGTCGCTCGGGTAGCAAGTGCCGCGATGCGGTCATCGCGGTTCCCGCTTCGCATGTGATTACCAAATCCATTTCCCTGCCGGCCGACCTCGGCGGCTCCGAACTCGACTCCCAGATCATGTTCGACGCGGCGCGTTACATTCCCTATCCGCTGGAAGAAGTGAACCTGGACTACGTGAAAATGGGGCCTTCGCCAGAAAAGCCCAAGGAAGATGAATATCTGCTGGTTGCCTGTCGCAAGGAAGTGGTGGATGACTATGTTGCGGTTGTTTCCACCCAGGGCATCAAGCCGGCCATCGTTGATGTGGAAACCTACGCGGTGGAAAACGCTGTCGCGAACTATGCAAGAAGCGGCGGCGACAGCAGTCTTGACGGTGTGGTGGCGGTGCTGGATTTTGGTGCGGTGTCCACGCATCTTACCGTGCTCAAGAATACCCGGACGG
>JALXFQ010000165.1 GCA_027067235.1 Gammaproteobacteria bacterium | reverse complement strand
CTCGTCCGCGCCATCGACATACAGCGACAGACGGCCCGCACTGTTCAGGTCCATGACCTCGATGCCGTGGCCCTGCAAGCGTTCGGCGGTGGCCTCGGAACTGGCCACCGTGGCCTCGATCCTGCCCCCGATGGTAGCCAGAAGGTCGATAAAATGATTGGCGGTGGAGCCAGTGCCGACGCCAATAATACCGCCATCCACGTATTCCAGCGCCGCTGCAGCGGCCATGCGCTTAAACTCGTCTGCTGACATGATTCCTCCGGTTTGCAGATTTTCTCGCGGCACAGGATACTCCAGTCTCCCCTCGCGGGAAACTGGCCCATGCCAGATTGCGAATCAGCGTTTACCCACCTTTTGTCCAGACCAGGCGCGCACCAGTGCCCACACCGCAACAAGAATGAACACCGTATGGACAAAGGTAAAATAGGTAATGACATACATCCAGGTCCAGGCCGACTGAAAACCGCCTGTGAGTATCATGATGCCGCTGAATCCGAACAATACCAGGGCGGCAATCAGATTCAGCCTGATGCCAAATCTGATATGGTAATGCTCGATGCTGCCCGGCCTGGCCTTTTTCAGTTGCAGCAGCAACCAGATAAAAGCAATACCCGGCAGGAAGGTCAGGTTCAGCAGCGACGCCACAGCCGCTCGTGACGCAGCCTTGATTTCAGGTTTTTCGGCGCTGTGGGAAACTGTGTTTTGCGCGACGGGCATGGTCGTTCTCCTTGGGCATGGCGTTGCGGCACTGTAACGCCCCGCCGGCGATGGATCAATGGCGCCAAAATAAACCGTGGCGGTCGATGTTACGCCGCGCCATGGCCTGATAGAATCGCGCGATGCCTGAAGACGACTCCAAGTTGATGCCGCGGCTGATAGAACAAGCCTCGACCACGGTTTATGACGTGGCCGTGAGTTCCGCGCTGGACAAGGCGCGCAACCTGTCGCGGCGGCTGAACAACCACGTCTGGCTGAAACGTGAAGACCAGCAACCGGTTTTTTCCTTCAAACTGCGCGGCGCGTACAACCGCATGGCGGCGCTCAGCGATGACGAAAAAGCCGCCGGCGTGGTAGCCGCCTCGGCCGGCAACCATGCCCAGGGCGTGGCGCTGGCCGCCGCCCGCATGGGCTGTCGCGCCACCATCGTCATGCCCGAGACCACACCCGATATCAAGGTGGATTCAGTCCGGCAGCTGGGTGGCGAAATGACCACCGTGGTTCTGCATGGCGACGCTTACGATGAGGCCGCTGCCCATGCCCATGATTTGTGCCGGCAGAGCGGCGCGGTTTTTGTTCACCCCTACGACGACCCCCATGTCATCGCCGGACAGGGCACCATTGGCAGGGAAATTCTGCAGCAACTGCAGACGCAGCCAGACGCGATCTATATTCCGGTCGGCGGCGGCGGCCTGATTAGCGGCATCGCCTGCTGGGTCAAAAAGCACTCGCCAAAAACCCGGATTATCGGCGTGGAGCCATCCAACGCCGACGCCATGGCGCGCTCGCTGGAAAAAGGCGAACGTGTGAAACTGGATCGCGTGGGCATTTTTGCCGACGGCGTAGCAGTGAAATATGTGGGCGAAACCACCTTTGAACTGGCGCGTGAGCTGGTGGACGAAATGGTGCTGGTTTCCACTGACGAGATCTGCGCCGCAATCAAGGACGGCTTCGAGGACACCCGCACCATGCTGGAGCCCGCTGGCGCCCTGTCCATCGCCGGCCTGAAAAAACACGTTGCCGAGAACAGCATTAGCGGCCGCCACCTGGTCGCCATTGCTTCCGGCGCCAATATCAACTTCGACCGTCTGCGCCATGTCTCCGAACGCGCCGAAATCGGCGAGCGCCGCGAGGCCATACTGGCCGTGACCATCCCGGAAAGACCCGGCAGCTTTCGGCATTTCTGCGCCCTGCTCGGCGATCGCGCCATCACCGAATTCAACTACCGCTACGCGGATCACGCCAATGCGCATATTTTTGTCGGCATCCAGGTCAAGGGCAGCGAGGAAATTGACGAAACCGTACTGTTACTGGAACAGCACGGCTATAAAACCCTGGACCTCACCGACAACGAAATGGCGAAACTGCACATCCGCCATCTGGTCGGCGGTCATGCGCCGCAGGCGGAAAACGAAATCGTCTACCGCTTCGAGTTTCCCGAGCGCATCGGCGCACTGGCCCATTTCCTGGAAAACCTGGGCGACCACTGGAACAT
>JALXFQ010000164.1 GCA_027067235.1 Gammaproteobacteria bacterium | reverse complement strand
TTTCTTCCCGTATGCAGCCAGAGCTTCGGCTGGGTCAGAAAAGCATCATTCGCGAACCTGACAATTATGCGACTTTTGATCGTTGGGACGAGGTACTGGCGCACAATGAACGGTTGTACGGAATTCTGCAGTCAGATCAGGTGACAGTGACTACACAGCGCGGGGAACAACGTATTATACAACCCGGTGCCCGCCCCGTTGGGTCGATCTCCGCAGATTTCTGGATAATGGACGCGGCTGCGCTGCTTGTTTTGCTGGTGGGCGTGAGCATCTGGCAGGCCCGGAAAACGCCGGTAGCCGGCGTTGTGGTGTTTGCCGCAGTGGCCTATTTTGTCGGCATCGCCAGCCTGGCCATTACCAGCTCCAGGAGCCTGGGAATTGAGCCGCGGGCCTTTTCTGCATTACTGTTCGCCAATCGCCTCGGAATTACCCTGTTTACTTATGCGATGGCCGGGCTGTTGCTGGTTTATCCACGTCACCTTGCACCGTTCTGGTCTGTCTGGCTGTTTCCGGGGTTGGGGTTGCTGGTCTGGTTGAATGAATTATTCCATGGGTTTGAGGCGCCGTTGCACGCCTTTTTGGTACCTATCCTGTTCATCCCTTTCACTCTGAGCGTGTTATTTGGCTTTTTTCAGTGGAAATTAACGCGCGACCGACCGGCCGACCGGGCGACTTTGAGGTGGTATGTGCTGTCGATCTGGCTGGCGACGGTTTTTGCGCTGGCGGTATACTGGGGTCCGGTTCTGCTCGGCGATACACCATCCGACACGCTCTGGATCACGGCTGTTCTGCCGGCTATCGTTTTTGTAGGTTTTGCTTTGGGGATAGCTCGCTACAGGCTCTTCGATGTCAATCAGGTCTGGCTCAAGGCCTGGCTGTGGCTGATTGCCGGAATGGTTGTCGTGTTTATTGATATTGGTCTGGTAACGACGCTCCATCTGGGCGCGTATGTCAGTCTCAATATGGCTCTGGTTATTGCGGCCTGGGTCTATTTTCCGGCTCGCCAGTGGCTCTGGAGCAAGCTGTCGCGGGCGCGGGAGCCCACTTTGGAACAGTTTCTTCCGGATCTGGCGAGCGCAGTGTTCAGTCGGCCGGGTACGGCTGATTCCACAGGAGCCTGGGGTAACGCCCTCGGTAAGGCCTTCAATGCGCTGAGCGTGGAAACAGAGTCGGGTTGTCTGAACCAAATAGCTATCGAAGCAGATGGCGAGCAGTTGCTGGTGCCGGACGCGAAGGAGGGCTTCTATACGCGACTAACGGGCAGGAGCAAAGGTACCCGGCTGTTTTCGCCTGCGGATATCAAGCTGGCATCTGCTTTATCTTCCTTGTTCCTGCATCTGCGGAGCGTGCGCGCCGCTTACGATCAGGGAGGGCTGGAAGAGCGGGTTCGAATGATGCGGGATTTACATGATGATGTCGGGGCCAACCTGCTCAACATGGTATATACCGCCACCGACGAAAAGCAGGCAAGTTACGCGCGTGAAACCTTGTCACTGTTGCGGGAAACGGTGCATGCGGTCCAAAACAGATCCGACAAGCGGCTGGAAGACTGGGTTCAAGAATGGCGCGCTGACATAAAAACGCGGCTCACACACGCGGGCGTACAGATTGACTGGAATGACAGCCTGTCCAACCCCGGCTTGAAAGCATCGCCAATGCTTTTGCTTAATATAACGCGAATCCTGAAAGAGCTGGTAAGCAACCTGTTGAAGCACAGTGAGGCAGCATGGGTAAAAGTGGAGCTTTTCTGCGATGAAACCGAAATCAGGATCAAACTGAGTCATGACGGGCATGTGCAGCCGATAGAGAACTGGATCGAAGGCGAGGGTTTGGGCAATATCCGGAATCGGCTGATCAGGCATGGTTCACATTTTCGTCAGCATGAAGAAGTCTCCAGTGATCCGGCCAGATCCGTATTGCATGTGTTTTTGCAGTTTCCATTGTTTGACGTGCAAGAGCAGGAAAAATCGACAGAATTTACCTGATTCTTGTATTGAAAACAGTCCGCCTGGCTAGCAGAAAGTTAATGTGTCCAATATCGTTTATACGGTTAAAAGATAGCAATGCTTCACTCTGCCGCCCCGCTTTCTGATGGGGAGTCGATTAAAAACGGGGTATCAAGCGGCGGCGAACGGGCGTGAAAAGTGTGAGGTATCGCACATTTTTTGCAGAAAATACCGTGAAACAGCAAATTCGTCCTGTTCAAATCGGCGTTTTAT
>JALXFQ010000163.1 GCA_027067235.1 Gammaproteobacteria bacterium | reverse complement strand
GCCTGGGTGGCGTAGGGGCCGTAGGGATAGCGTGATTCCACCAGTTCGAAGTATTTGATGGCGTCTTCATAATGCTCGTCGGCCAGTGCTTTCTTGCCTGCCTCGAAAATTTTCTGCGCCGACCAGTCCGCGGTTTCGTCAGAATCCCCGTTGAGCGAGGCGCAGCCGCCGATGAGCAGAAACGCGGTAAATACAAGCAGCAGGCGGGAACCGAGGTGACGCATTATGGTAATCTTCCAGGCGGTTATTACAGTAACAGAAACTTAACATGAACCCGGCCCCGTGAACCAGACAAGCGAACAGAAAAACGCTGACGCCATTCGCCTGCAGATTCCTGAAGAATACCGCGGTAAACGTCTTGATGCGGTTCTGACTGCGTTGTTGCCGGATCATTCCCGCAGCGCCATACAGAAATGGCTGGTGCAGGGCCGGGTGGCGCTGTCGGCCGGCGAGGCACAGAAAAAATTCAGGGTGGCTGGCGGCGAGACTGTGGAGATCACGCCGCCGGCGCCGGAATCGCTGGTGGATCAGCCCGAGCAGATTCCGCTGCAGGTGGTGTTCGAGGACGAGCAGTTGCTGGTTATCGACAAACCGGCCGGTCTGGTGGTGCACCCCGGCGCGGGCAATGCGCGTGGCACTTTGCTCAATGCCTTGCTGTTTCACCGCAGCGCTCTGGCGGATCTGCCGCGCGCCGGCATAGTGCATCGGCTGGACAAGCTGACATCCGGGCTGCTGGTGGTGGCGAAAACAGAGCTGGCGCGCCAGTCGCTTGGCGAACAGCTGAAAACCCGCAACCTCAGGCGTCAGTACGTGGCCGTGGTCAATGGCAGCATGGTGGCCGGTGGCACGGTCGACGCACCCATCGGTCGCCACCGCAATGACCGCAGGCGCATGGTGGTGCGCGGCTCCGGCCGGCCGTCGCTGACGCATTACCGGGTGCGGGAGCATTTTCGCGCCCATACGGCGCTGGATGTGAGCCTGGAAACCGGACGCACTCACCAGATTCGCGTACACATGACCCACATCGACCACCCGCTGGTGGGTGACCCGGTGTATGGCAGGCGCCTGCGCGTGCCGCCTGCTGCCGGCGATGAGCTGATAGCCGTTTTGCGCGGTTTTCGCCGCCAGGCCCTGCATGCCGGCAAGCTCGGGCTGGAGCATCCCGAATCCGGTGAATATCTGCAATGGAAATCGCCGCTGCCGGATGACATGCACCAGTTGAACCGGGCGCTCAGGGAGGACGCGGCGCAGCATGACCGGTAGCGCGGCCGACGACTGGATCATTCCCGACTGGCCTGCGCCGGCCTTTATCCACGCCGTTTCCACCACGCGCAACGGCGGCGTCAGCGCTGCGCCGTGGGACAGCATGAATCCGGCCAGTCACACCGGCGACGATCCCGAGCACGTGAGCACCAACCGGCGCATATTGTGCCACACCGCTGCTTTACCGGCGCCGCCGCTGTGGCTGACCCAGGTGCATGGCGCTAGCGTGGTTGACGCCACTACAGCGCCACAGGCAGTTCGCGCCGATGGCAGTTTTAGCCGCGCCCCGGGGGTCGTTTGCGCGGTCATGACCGCCGACTGCCTGCCGCTGCTGTTGTGTGATCGCGCCGGGTATCAGGTAGCGGCGCTGCACGCCGGCTGGCGCGGCCTGGCTGGCGGCGTGGTGGAGGCGGGCGTGGCGTGCTTTCAGGCGCGTCCAGCCGATATACTGGCCTGGCTGGGCCCCTGTATCGGGCCGCAGGCGTTCGAGGTCGGGGAGGAAGTGCGCCAGGCTTTTCTGGCCAAATCAGCCGCCATGGAGGATGCTTTCAGGCCATCGGCAAACCGCGGGCGCTGGCTGGCCGACATGCACCAGCTTGCGCGGCTGACTCTGGCGCGGCTCGGGGTGGTGTCGGTGTATGGGCGCGACGATTGCACTTATTCCTGTCCCGAGCGCTATTTTTCCTATCGCCGCGATGGCGTCTGCGGTCGCATGGTCAGCCTGATCTGGAAAACACGGCCCGAATAAGCTTCAATCGAAACGCATGGACAAATCCACGGCGCGCAAATGTTTGGTGAGGGCGCCTGTGGAGATGTAGTCCACGCCGGTCTCGGCGACGGCGCGGATGGTGTCCAGGGTAATATTGCCCGAGGCTTCCAGTTCGGCGCGGCCGGCGCAGAGCCTGACCGCTTGGCGCAGCGTGTCGTTGTCAAAATTGTCCAGCAACAGGCGCGGCGCGCCGGCCTTTAATGCCTCATCCAGTTCATCCAGTGTTTCCACTTCCACTTCCAGCAATACGCCGGGGCGGGCAATTTCTTTCGCGGCGGCGACGGCAGCGCTGATGCCGCCCGCCGCTGCAATGTGATTTTCCTTGATCAGGATGCCGTCATACAGGCCGGTACGATGGTTGCAGCCGCCGCCGCAGGTGACCGCGTATTTCTGCTCCAGACGCAGGCCCGGTATGGTTTTGCGCGTGTCCAGAAGGCGTACACCGGTGTTTTCGACCGCCTTCACATAACGCGCCGTGAGCGTGGCCACGCCGGACAGGGTCTGGAGAAAATTCAGGGCGGCACGTTCACCGGAAAGCAGGTGACGGCTGCGACCGGACAACTGCGCCAGGGGCTGTTCCGGCGTTACTGTATCGCCGTCGTCAACCAGCCAGTTGATGCGGATGTCGGGGTCGAGCTGGCGAAACACCTCGCTCGCCCAGCGCCTGCCGCAAAAAATGGCCTGCTCGCGGCTGATAATGGTGGCTGCGCTGCGGGCATGCTCGTCGATCAGCGAGGCGGTGAGATCGCCGTCGCCGATGTCTTCGCGCAGGGCGGCCGAGACGATGTGGCGTATATGCTGCTGATCGGGAACAGACAAAAGGTTTACTGCAAGTTATGGTAAAAGCCGCCATTATCCGATAAAGAATGCAATGACTCCACAGGCTTGACCCGGCTGTTTGGCATAAAACAGTCAAAACAGGGTAAGATTGGGCCGCAATCAGCGTACTGAAGGACATTCCGGTGCCGGGCGCAACAACGATAGACAGGGCGAGTAACGGGTAAACAGACATGGCTGAAAATCTTTGGCAATTCCTCGAGCATTCCTTGCGGGCGCATAGCGGGCACCCCGCCTGGATTGTTCGAATGGGCAAGGGTAAGAAGCGCGTGGTCAATTATGATCAGGTCTATAGCGGCGCTCTGTGCATGGCGAAAAAGCTGCGTGAGGCAGGCGTGGAGCAGGGTGATATCGTCGGTGTTTACGCCCCCAACGGGCCGGAGTGGGGCGTTGCCGCGCTGGCAGCCTGGAAGCTGGGCGCCATCGTGGCGCCGCTGCACGTGGGCTACAGCGAAAAGGACATGAGTACCCAGATTGCCGCGCTGGACCCGAAAATCATCCTCTGGCACACGGTGGAAAATGACTTCAAAAATGCCATGGCCATCGAGTTGTGTGCCGACGAAGCATCCGTGGAGCAGGAATCCCGCATTCCTTCTCCGGCAGGACCAGATGATGAAGCGGCCCGTATCTACACCTCTGGCAGCACCGGTAATCCGAAGATGGTGCGCCTCAGCCACGGCAATATTATTTCCAACGTGGAAATGATGGAAAAAACCGTATTGATTCATGCCAGCGATGTCGGCCTGTCGCTGCTGCCGCTGTCGCATGCCATGGAGCTGTCCGTGGGCATGATCTACCCCCTGTCGCGTGGCGTGACGCTGGTGTTGCCGCGTGTGGTGGCTGCCAGCGAAATACTCGGCGCCATGGAAGAAGAGAAAATTTCTTTCATGATCGCGGTGCCGCGTCTGTACCGCAATATCATGCAGGGCATCAGCAAGAAAATTGATGCCGCCGGGCCGCTGATGAGAGCCTATGTGGGCCTGATCCGGTGGTCACCGGCGTGGCTGAAAAAGCTTATCAACAAGCCGCTGATGAAAAAATTTGGCGGTGATATCACTATCTGGGTGTCCGGCGGCTCCCGCCTCGATCCGGAAATACTGGCTTTTTTCCGCGATCTGGGTTTCCCGCTGCGCCAGGGCTATGGCCTTACCGAGACCTCGCCCGGCGTCGCTTTCCAGCAAGCCGATGAGGAAATACTGGATTCCATCGGCAAGCCGCTGCCCGGGATCGAGGTGAGAATTCATGAGCCGGACAAAGAGGGCAATGGCGAACTCTGGATCAGGGGGCCCAATGTCATGCTCGGCTACGTGGATGAGGCGCAAACAGCGGAAGTCATGGAGGACGACTGGTTCAAAACCGGCGACATCGCCAAGATCAACGCCAACGGCAGCATTACACTCACCGGCCGCAGCAAGCGCCTGATCGTGACCGAAGCGGGGAAAAACGTGGTGCCGGAAGACCTGGAAGTGGTGCTGGAGCGTCTTCCCAGGGTAAAGGAAGCCGCCGTTACCGAAAAGGACATGCGACCGGCGGCGATACTCGCCATCGACGAAGGTCATGACCCGCAGGAAACTGCCAAACAGGTCATCAGGGAATTCAATTCCATCGTTTCCGGGCACAAGCAGATAGCCCGGTATGCCATCGTTGATGAATTGCCGAAAACGCCGCTCGGCAAGGTTTCGCTGAAACAGCTCCCGGAACTGTTCGACAAACACGAAGTGAAATGACGGCAGAGTATCTTGGCCGGGCCGCGCTGGCGCTGTTGCTGGTGGTGGCGGTTGTCGGTTTTCATCGGCTGATGGTTGCTGCTGACCGCGCCAACGTGGCCGACTGGGGCTGCAAGTGGCGTAACCGTCTGGACGGCCTGAACCGGCTTTTCTGCCGCTGGATGCACGGCCTGGATGACGAAATCGTGCATTTGCCGCCAGACCAGGGCCAGCTGGTGGTGGCCAATCATCTGTCCGGCGTGGATGGCAATCTGCTGCTGGCCAAAACCGACAAGCCGCTGCATTTCATCATTGCCCGTGAACAGTACAACCGTTTCGGACTGAAGTGGCTGTTCAAACTCGGCGGTTTTATACCGGTGGACAGAAACGGCCGGCCCGACAAGGCCATGAGCGCGGCGCTGGAAACGCTGGCCAACAACGGCGCCGTGGCCATTTTTCCGCAGGGCCATATTCACAGGCACATACCCGCCGGGCGCCTGAAGCGCGGCGTCACCTTTCTCGCCTGCCGCAGCGGAGCGCCGGTTTATCCGTTTCATATCTCTGGTGTGCGCGGCGCGGGCAGGAATGTGTCGGCCGTTTTCATGCGCGACAGGGTGACGGTGAAAGCCTTTGCGCCCGTCACCTGCAAGGACGGGGATGCGGACAGGCTGCTGGAGCAGATCCGCGAGCGCATATTTGGATTTGAGACTACTGCCTGAAGGCAGCATCCACAGGCATCCCGATGGCCGTCATCTTCGTATAGCGGGTAATCACGGGGAGGTAACATGATATCAGGACCGGAAACGACTTTTCTTGGCTTTATGGCCACGTTCTTCATCTGGAGCGTGGGCTTGCTGGCGGTGGTGCTGATCGGCATGTACATACTGGATCGACGCCAGACCGCCGACGCCATTCGCCACAATTTTCCGGTCATTGGCCGGTTTCGTGGCCTGTTTACCCAACTGGGTGAATTTTTCCGGCAGTATTTTTTCGCCATGGATCGCGAGGAAATGCCGTTCAACCGCGCCGAACGGGACTGGGTTTACCGCGCCAGCCATGACCAGCCGGATACAGTGGCGTTCGGCTCCACCCGTGACTTGAAACAGCCCGGCACGGTGATTTTCGCCAATTGCCCGTTTCCCACGCTGGATCAGGAAGCGGCGGAAACCCAGCCGGTCACCATTGGCGAAAATAGCCGCCATCCCTACACCACGCGTTCCCTGTTCAACATATCGGGCATGAGCTATGGCGCGATTTCCCGGCCGGCAGTGCTGGCCCTTTCCCATGGCGCGCGCATGGCCGGTTGCTGGATGAACACCGGCGAAGGCGGTCTTTCCGAATACCATCTCGAGGGTGGCGCCGACCTGGTGTTTCAGATAGGCACCGCCAAATATGGCGTGCGTAACGACGATGGCGGTCTGGACGAAGACAAGTTGCGCGCGGTGGCCGCCCACGAGCAGGTGAAAATGTTCGAGATCAAGATGTCGCAGGGGGCCAAGCCGGGCAAGGGCGGCATTCTGCCGGCAGTGAAAGTCACCCGGGAAATCGCCACCATCCGCGGTATCCCCGCGTTTGAGGCTTCCATCAGCCCGAACCGGCATCCGGAAATCGACAGCCCGTCGGATCTGCTGGACATGGTGGACCAGGTCAGACGCGTCACCGGCAAACCCACCGGTTTCAAGGCGGTCATGGGCGGCTATCGCTGGCTGGATGCGCTGTTTGCCGAGATTCACAAGCGTGGCATCGACAGCGCGCCGGATTTCATCACCATCGACTCCGGTGACGGCGGCACCGGTGCGGCGCCCATGAGCCTGATCGACAATGTCGGCCTGCCCCTGCGTGAATCATTGCCGGAAGTGGTGGATCTGCTGGCCAGGTCTGGTCTGCGGGAGCGGATCAAGGTGA
>JALXFQ010000162.1 GCA_027067235.1 Gammaproteobacteria bacterium | reverse complement strand
TGCCGCTGACGATACCCAGGCCGGCCCGGCACAGATAGCGGGAAAAGGCACGCGCATTATGCGCCCCGTCGGAGGTCGGATTACGGCTGCCGACCATGGCTAACAGAGGCTGATCGAGCAGGCTGACTTCGCCCGTGGCATAAAACAGCACCGGTGGATCGGGTATTTCCCTGAGCAACCGCGGGTAACGCGGGTCGGTAAAGGGGATGAGGTGGTTCTGCCTGCTGGCGCCAAGCCAGTCCTCGACTTTGGCCACGGCGGCGTCATCGGCGTCACCACTGAGCGACCTGAGCGCATCCGGCAGATTGCCCAGATGTGGCTTCAGCGCTGCCGCGGGCGCGGAACAGACTGCCTGAATCGAGCCAAACGCCGCTATCAGACGATTGGCGCCGGCATAGCCGACACCGCGAGCGTCAAGCAGCTTCAGCCAGCCGCACAACTCCTCGCGCTGCATTCAGGGAATGCCGCTGCCAGGCCGGAGCAATGCGGGACGCCCGCCAAACACACTTCAGGGCGTCGCCACGATATCGTTGACCTTTACCGGCCGGTTGGTATTCAGCAACAGGCCATAGCTGACCTTGTCGTATACCTGGAAAACCATGAGCAGGCCGGAATTCTCCGCCGGCAGCCTGAACACTTTTTTGGTCACCGGATCAATGCTCTTGCCGCCATCGTACAAGGTTCTCAGGACATGTCCTTTTTCCATGCCTTCGCGGGCACCGAGACTGATGAGAACGATATTCTTGCCGCCCATGTCACCGATCTTGTCCGCCGACTCAAGGATTCTGCCCTTGACCCTGCGGCTCGGGGCATGGGGCTGGTACACCGGGAAACCGACATTGTCCGTAGCCGGCAGCAAGCGGTCCCCGGGCGATATTTCCCGCAACGACCGGGTAATGCGCAATTTGCTGGTCTCGCCCGGCCGCAGCATCACTGCCTCGCCCAGAAAGATGGTTTCGTACCCCAGAATTTCATGGGTGTCCGGGTTTTTCAGTGCATTGCCTTTTTTGAAAATCTTGAATATCTGGCCTTCATCGCCCTTGAGACCGCGCGCATAGAACTCGGAATGCTTGCCGAGGACGATGCTGTCATCCATCCCGACGCTGACATAGCCGGCGTCATTCAGCGTGTCGCTGTCCAGAATCAGGGTATCGCGCAGAAACGGCATGATGGCTGATGGCGGGATGGTGGGTACCGCCTGCTCAATCGGCTTGGAGCGGATTCTTGGCGTCAGTTTCACTACCCGCAGGCCGTTGGCGCCAAGCTTGTGCGAGCGCAAATGCTGCAGGGTCGGACGCCCACCGCTCATGTCCAGCACCAGCACATCGCCTGGATAGATCAGGTCGGGATTCTTGATGCCGGGATTTTTCTTCCAGATATCCGGCCAGCGCCACGGCTGCTGCAGGAACTTGCCGGAAATATCCCACAGCGTATCGCCTTTGACCACCTCGTAACGCTGCGGATGGTTGGGCGCCAGCCTGGGCGCATCGATCATCTTGTCGGAGTGTTTGCCCGCCAGCCTGGGCGCGTCCACCGCCAGCGCCAGCCCGGAGCTACCCAGCAGTGCAACCACCGCAAACCCCTTTACCCATTTCAGGCCCAACGCCGGACTCCGGCCAAACCTGCCTCTCAACAGTTTTTTCGTGCGAAACATATTACTTTCCTATGATCTGACCCTTGTTAAGCGCGTTCCAGACCCCCCAAACACCCTCGAATCTACCGTCGGTGGTATTTCAATCGGCCCTGTCTGTGGCACAATGCCGTCGCATCACGGCAGGACATGTCTGCAAGCGTGGAAAAGGTTAGCATATACTCGCAATTCCGTCGATATTATATTGATTTTAATGGAACCTCTCATCGAAATACCCAAGACTTCAGGCCAGAACAGCATTTCCGGCGCGGTTTTTTGGCGACCTGATACCGGAAAAAATGTGGAGAAAGCGCTAGCGGCGCGACACCGATGGCCATACTGAACATTCTCAGATACCCGGATCCGCGACTGCATATGGTGGCTGACGAAGTCGCGGAGGTCGGCGACGACACGCGCCAGCTGGTCTCGGACATGGCGGAAACCATGTATCAGGCGCCCGGCATCGGGCTCGCGGCGCCGCAGGTGGACCGCCTGCTAAGAATCATCGTGGTGGATATTTCCGAACACCAAAATGACCTGCGCGTCTTTATCAATCCGCAGATCATCGACAAAGACGGGGTGAGGGAATGCGAGGA
>JALXFQ010000161.1 GCA_027067235.1 Gammaproteobacteria bacterium | reverse complement strand
TCAAGGCCAGCAACGAGCTCTATCACAAACTGGTGGGCACCATCGATACCAGGGAAAAGTTCGAGAAGCATCGTCTCGAACTGGAACTGAGCGAATGGAAACGCATGAAGTCAACCGACTCACGCGAGTGCCGCAACTGCCACCATTTCAAATCCATGGATCTGGACAAACAGGATTCGCGCAGCGCCGACCGGCATGAGGAATACTACTGGCAGGTAGTGGAAGGCAAGGAACCCGACAAGACCTGTATCGATTGCCACAAAGGCATCGCGCACCATCTGGCCAAAGGCTGGGAAGAAGCCGCGAAAAAAGCGGGTCTGGAGTAAGGCTTTGTCACCTGGCGCAAGTCAACTATGCCCCGGTTCACCACACCGCGAACCGGGGCATCGCTTGCGTCCGGTTTTTTTTAAGGATATGCCAGAAGAAGTTACTTGCATGCCGTCAGCGTGACTTCCCTGCCCCGCGCCAGATACAGAATTACCGGCTTGCAGCCGGTATTGCCCAGATAGATCTGCAGTGTGTTCAGGTCCAGTATATTGGTTTCCACACTGGCATCTCCCACCCAGCGTGTTTCAATGTATTCCAGCGGTCGGGACGAAGCCTTGTCCGGCTCGAAATACAACGCGACCCAACGCTCCGGATACACTGTTACATGATGGTGTTCCGGCTTCAGGATATACAGGGGCATGTCCAGGGCCTGGGTGCGAAAATCCCACTGAATCCGGGTCTTGTGCTTATCGATCACGGCATTGACGCTGGCGCGATAATGGGTGCCCCAGTCCAGCCGTTGCAGCGGAAACCAGGCAAACTGCCATTGGTTGAGTATTTTATTCGGGTCATTCTCCCTGTTCAGCTCACGGATGGCTTTCACTCTCTCCCAGACTCCGTTTCTGGACTTTTTCTCCAGCACAAAGCCGCTCAGACGAACCGATTTCACCTTGCCGGGATTGAACTGCAGGGATAGCGGATAACCACTGACATCCAGATCCGGCAGCGGGTCCGGCGATTCATCATAAAAGGCCGGGGGAATATCATCGCTTTTCTTTGGCGGCCAGACCACATAGCGCGGATTGGCCCGGTACAGTTTTGCATCAAGCTGGCCCAGATATTCCTGACGAACCCTGAAATCCGAATGACAGGGTTGCACATAATAGCCTGAGTCTTCATACCTCGCCCATGCCGGCGCACTTTCACACAGCTGTTTGAACCAGTCGGCGAATACCTTGGTATTGTTCGCACATATCTGGTAGTAACGGTTTTCCCCGGCATATCTGGCCGGGCTGTCGGGCGCTGTGCACAAATGTTCCAGCCAGCCGGACTTGACCTGTACTTCGGGCTTGCAAATCTTGTAATAACTTCCCTTGCCCTTGTACAGAGCCGATTTCAGCGGCGATGCGCAGAACCGCTCCATGTAATCCGCTCGCAGGAGCTTGCCGCCGGGGCAGCGCGTACGATACGGCGGCTGGTAGATGGCATCGGCAGGAAGCTTCTTGCAGACGCCTTCGATATAACTGGACTTGACCAGGGTTCCGAGACAGTCAAACGGCGGATCCAGTTCAGCCTTTTTCGGAAAAGTGCTGCACATGCGTTCCAGATCGGACCGTCCGAGTTCGTAGACGAATGCCTCGCCCTCGCGCCCATAGCCCATTTCATCCACCTGAAAATCCAGAAAGGTAAAACGATGATAGATGCCCGCCATCAGACCGGTGACCGAATCCACGACGTCGGTATTGCCAATGCTGACATTTTCCTTCACTTCGGAATGGCTGTAGCCCACATATTCAGTGCGCTGCTCCGAGGTTTCGCCGGTAAATCCGCGCCGGCCGCTGTGTTCACCGTGGGCATCGACTGACAGCCGTTGTGCGCCCACATTCAGGGCCAGATAGGCGGCATGGTTCTTGGCGGCCTGGGACAGTATGGGGGAATAGGCCAGTTTGCTCAGCCCCGCCGAAGCCCGCAGTGTATTGACCAGATCGAGCGCCTCATCACTGGCGCAGGCTGTTGCAAGCGACCCCGGCAGCAGCATCAGAGCCAGAAACGTCCTTGCGGCCAATCTGATCACGCTTTTCCATCCCCCGGCATGACATAGAATAGGCCACGGTTCTCGTGCGTATGCAAGCGAATTTCCCGGGTTGGCACATAAAACCAGAGATAGCGCCACAAGCCCGGCTCGTTCGGCAAAAACGAAAAAATATAGGTGTAGATGTTCCCGTTCGGTACCTGCCCGCGTATTT
>JALXFQ010000160.1 GCA_027067235.1 Gammaproteobacteria bacterium | reverse complement strand
ACCGGCGTGGATCGGGAAACCATCGAAAAATGGCTGTATATCATCATTGCCATGACCCTGATTACCGGCATCATCGGCACCGGCCACCACTTCTACTGGATCGGCACGCCGGAGTTCTGGCAGTGGTGGGGTTCGATCTTCTCCGCCATGGAGCCGATACCATTCTTCATGATGACGATTTTCGCCTTCAACATGGTGAACAAACGTCGTCGCGAACACCCCAACAAGGCAGCCATGCTGTGGGCGCTGGGTACGGCGGTGATGGCGTTCCTCGGTGCCGGCGTATGGGGCTTCCTGCATACCCTGGCGCCGGTGAACTACTATACGCATGGTACGCAAATTACCGCCGCGCATGGTCATATGGCCTTCTATGGCGCATATGTCATGGTCGTGCTGACCATCATTTCGTATTCCATGCCGATCATGAATGGCCGCGAAGCGAACAACAACCGCTCGCAAACGGTCGAAATGTGGTCTTTCTGGCTGATGACCGTGTCCATGGTGTTCATCACCCTGTTCCTGACAGCGGCTGGCATACTGCAGGTCTATCTGCAGCGGTTCAACGAAAATCCGCTGCCGTTCATGGCTGCCCAGGAAAAGATCACGCTGTTCTACTGGCTGCGTGAAATTGCCGGTCTGATCTTCCTGATCGGACTGGTGCTGTACGTGCTGAGCTTTTTCACCAAAAGCAGAGAGCAGGTTACAGCCTGATCATTGGTATCCCGTGGATTGGCGGGGGGCTTTGCCCCCCGTTTTTTTTGGCCATGGATGGCCTTATGTCCCGAAGGCCAGGGATGGCCGAAAGGGACGCGCTGAGTTATCCGCGGAGCAGATTAGAGTAATGCGCAGGAGCGGCGTGCCATTTATCCGCGGAGCAGATCAGGGCGATGCGCAGGAGCGGCGTGCCATTTATCCACGGAGCAGATCAGGGCAATGTGCAGGAGCGGCGAGCCCAGTGACCCAAGGTTCAGACAAAGTTCGCGCCGGCCTGGCTGTGCGCATGGCTGGCGGCATGCTGACAAATGTTATTGCGCAGCCGATGTCAGCCGGCGTTGAATGGATTGCGCGGTTCGAACACTTCAACGCGGCACAGGAAAGGCATGAGACATCCGAATAAAACCACCAGACAGCTCCCGGGCGATCTCGCCATCTGGATATTTATCCTGGCGGAATTGCTGGTCTTTGGTGTTTTTTTCGCCGCCTATGCATTCACCAGGGCCAGCCATGTGGCGCTTTTCAACCAGTATCAACAGACCCTGAATCGCGAATCCGGCGCCATCAATACCGCCCTGCTCATTACCGCCAGCTATTTCGTGGTGCGCGCGGTGCAGGCTATCAAACGGGGTGACAGCAAACGCTGCGTCAACTGGCTGGCGGCGGCGTTGCTGGGCGGTGGCGGGTTTCTGTATTTCAAGATGATGGAATTTGCCGACAAGGCGGCGGAGGGCGTTTCCCTCAGCACCAACACGTTTTACATGTTCTATCTGTCGCTGACTTTTTTCCATTTCATGCATGTCATTCTGGGCATGGTGATTTTGTTTGCCGTCCTGCTGAAGGCACGCAGGGGCGGATACAGCGCGGCGGATCATACCGGGGTGGAAACCGGCGCAGCATATTGGCATATGGTTGATCTGGTCTGGATCGTGCTGTTTCCACTGGTTTATGTCATTCGATAGGGGGACATATGAACCGTGAAGTAGCCAGGGTCTCAGCCATATGGGTTTTGCTGATTGCGCTGACTGTAGCCACCTATGCGGCGGGCAAGGCCGGTCTGGGCGGCCCGGTGGTCATGTACGCATTGCTGCTTTCGATTTTTATCAAGGGGCATTTCATTATTGCAGATTTTATGGGACTGCGTAACGCGCCCCGTCTCTGGCGCTGGCTGGTGCATGGCTGGCTGGTGCTGGTGATGGGTTTTATCGCGCTGGCGTATTTGATGGGGTTGAAAACATGACAACATTACTGGAGAAAAAAGATATTCCTCAGGTGGCAATGGCGTTCATGAACGACGTGCATGCGGAGGAGGCCGAGCTGGTCAATGCGCTGAACGAGCTGATCGAACGGCAAAAAAATGGCGAGGATTTGCAGCCACAGATTGATCAGGCCATGAGCGACTGGGTCGAACATACCGAAGCGCATTTCGAGCGGGAAAACCGGCTGATGCGGGAATACGGTTTTCCGGCGTATGCCATTCATTCGGAAGAACATGACCGCGCGCTGGCGGCAGTGCATCTGTTGCAAAAGGCATGGACGGATAACCGCGATATCCATGTACTGGCGGAGCATGTGCAGATAAACTGGCCGCAATGGTTTCAGCGCCATATCTCGACGATGGATACGGTGACGGCCATGTTTTTTGAACAATCGGGTGTCAGGAACCCCTGAATATTTATGGGTGCAGCCGCAGCAGAACACGTCAGCGCGCCGTTTTATCAGCCTCAGGGCCGGGAAATCGAGCTGTTTCAACACGCCTGGAAACGGCAACTGCCGGTACTGATTAAAGGCCCCACCGGCTGCGGCAAGACCCGCTTTATCCAGCACATGGCGGCGAAACTGGGCCGACCATTGTACACCGTTGCCTGCCATGATGACCTGACCGCCGCCGACCTGGTCGGAAGACATTTGATTGGCGATGGCGAAACCTACTGGAATGACGGCCCGTTGACCCGCGCTGTGCGTGAAGGCGCCATCTGTTATCTTGACGAAGTGGTGGAAGCGCGCAAGGATACGACAGTCGTGCTGCATCCGCTGACCGATGATCGCCGTATTTTGCCCATTGAGCGCACTGGCGAGACGCTGCAGGCGCCGCCGGAATTCATGCTGGTGGTTTCCTACAATCCCGGCTACCAGAATCTGCTCAAGGGCATGAAGCCGTCCACGCGTCAGCGCTTTGTCTCCATGCGTTTTGACTATCCCGATGAGGAGACCGAAAAGCGCATCGTCCAGAAAGAAACCGGCGCGGATGAAGCCATTATCGAACGGCTGGTGACGCTGGCCACGTCCATGCGCTCGCTGAAAGACCACGATCTGGAAGAATCCGCGTCCACGCGGCTGCTGGTATATGCCGCAGACCTCATCAAAGACGGCTTCGCGCCGATGGAAGCCTGCCGCGCCGCCATGGTGGAACCGCTGACCGACGAGCCGGAAACGGTCGAAGCCCTGATGGAAGTGGTGGCGGCTGTGCTGGGAGATCTGGGCGAATGAGCGCCGAGCGCGGCAAGCCTGCCGCCGCCGCCAGCTGGATGCTGTATATCCTCAACCTGTTGTTGCCGGGTCTCTTTTTCCTGATGCTGTTCGCCCTCTGGTTATTCAGGCGTCGGGATGAGAATGCGTTCATCCGCCTCCACATCCGGCAGGCTTTTGCGGGCGCGCTGGCCACCACCGTGGTTTTTTACCTGATTTATCTGGCTATTGCCCCGGTGGGCGGCTACCGCAGCATGGAAGGGCTGATTGGCCTTGAATTTTACTACATGGCGCTGGTGCCGCTGTTTTTTATCCCCGGCTTGCTGGCGCTGATGAAAGTATTTGCCGGGAAAGAATTTCGCTACCCGGTTGTGGGGCAGTTTGCCGGCAACTGAACCAGTTTCCCAGATGCCTGTTTATTTGGTTAATTGTTTCAGGTCATACAGCACCCGGTGGGTTCCGTGGCAATGTGAGCACGCGCTGACGGCAACTTCGCCGAGCGCCATGCCGGATTGACGTTGATCGCCTGACTGAATGGCGCTTCCGAGTTTTTTGAGCATGGCCTGCAAGTCAGCGTCGAAATAGTTTTTGCCGATGCGGGTTTGTTTGTGGCAATTGGCGCAGCTTTCTGCCAACTGGTTGATGCCCGTGGAGAGCATGTTGAAGGCATTCAACGCCGCTTTGGGTCGTTCATCCACCATGGCGATTTTGATGCGATTGATTTCCGTTGCCAGCATTTCCATGTGTTTTTTGTATCGGGTTTTACCGTCTGGCCCGGCGTTGATGGTCTGCTTGCTGAAATCCGGCGTTCGGTAAAGCAGCGTGACGATGGCGCGATAATCACGGTGGCAGCCGCGGCAGCTTTGATTGAGTTTTCGTACGGCCTGTCTGGCGGCGCTGAAGTCGCCTGATTCGGTGGCGCTGGCGAGGCGCTGCGCCCCGTCCATATCAAGTTCGCTTTTCCATTCGGGAACCATTTCGCCGATTTTCCGGTAATGCATGTCGAATTGCCTGGCCCATTTGTTCATGCGCGGCTGGTCTTTCAGCCGGGCGTATTCCGCCACCGCCTGCAGTTCGCGGCGCAGTTTGAACATATTGTGCAGCCACACCAGACGTTTGGCGACCGGCGGATACCATTGCGCCAGAGACGCCGGCGGCGCGGGAATGTCGATGGTTCGCCCGGCGCTGATCGTGTTGGTGGAAATCAGCAGACAGAAGGTAAGGAATATCAGGCGCATGGCTGTCCGGGGTTTGGGAAAAAAGCAAAAGAACGATTCTACCGTAAACGCCGTGCGGGCGGTTGACCTTGCTCAAGGCCGGGAGGGTTGGGGCGCGGTAAGGTTTGTCGGCTTCAGAAACCGGGTGATCCGGGCGAACAGCACGGTGCCAGCGTCAGAAACGGGGAGGGCGTTACATGCGTATGTTTTGGTACATCAGAAAATCCATCCTGCTGGCTTGTATCGGCGTTGCCGCCATAACAACGGCTCAAGCTGAGAATTCGTCACCCGCCGGTCCATGCGCTGCGCCTGACTTTCTGCTGAATGGTCAATGCTGGACGGAGCTGGCCGATGACGAAGATTGCCGGGTTGAGCCCATTATCATGGAACTGGAAGACCAGCCGGTCTACTGCCCCCGAGACAGCATACTGCACGCACAACAACAGACGCAAAAATGAGCAAGACGACAAACAAACGGTCAGAGCACCTGAAAAAGATATCCTGGGAGCATCATCAGGCGCTACGCTATGCCCTGCATATCAATAAAGGCGTGGCCAATGGCGCGGCGGGTGTAGTGATAGCGGCCTATATCCGGGCCGTGAGCGAGCAGCATCTGGCGCCGCATTTCGCCGAGGAGGAACAGGCGCTGTTTTCGCGGCTTGACGGTGAACAGCAGAAAAACCCGGTGTTGCGTCGGGTGCTGGACGAGCATCGCGCGCTGCCTGAAATGGCGCGGCGTATCGAAGACGCCCAGGGACGTGATCGCGATCAGATGCTGCGTTTTGCGCAAATGCTTGTCGATCATGTCAAACTGGAGGAAAAACAACTGTTTCCGTGGATTGAACAAACCCTGCCCGAATCGGCCCTGCGGGAAGCGCAGACGCAAATCGAGCAGATGCACTCGTCGGACGAACTGGACTGGCGCAATGCCTTCTGGAAACCGGGGGCGTGATCTCCAGTGAATAGCGTACAGGCCCAGAGACTGCTGTGGCGGGCGGGTTTTTTTGTCCTCTTTATACTGGCTCCGCCGCTGGATATTTTCCGCTTCGATATCCCGGCCAATCATTTCGTCATACTGGGCCATGCCTGGACACTGGGCGCGTCGGATTTTGCTCATGGCGACAGCGGCGTCATTCCCACGGCGTCAAACATGTTCCTGCGCGGTTTCCTGCCGGTGGTCAGCCTTATCGGTATCGGCATTTTTATCGCCTGGAAATGGGGTCGGCTGTATTGTGGCTGGCTGTGTCCGCATTTTTCCGTGGTGGCCATGATCAATTCACTGATGCGGCGGGCTACGGGCAAGCTGTCGCTGTGGGACAGGGAGACCCTGCCGGAGTCCCAATGCGATGGCACCCGGATCAAGACCAGCAAAATCTGGTGGCTGGCGGTGGCTGTCGCCGTGCTCGGTTTTGCTTTCCTGTGGGCGGTGGCGCTGCTGACCTATCTGTTGCCGCCAAAAGAGATTTATTTCAATCTGATTCACGGCGAGTTGACGCCGAACCAGTTTCGCTTTATCGCTGTGGCGACGGTGTTACTGACCATTGAATTCACCGCCGCGCGCCAT
The DNA here is from genome assembly GCA_027067235.1 of Gammaproteobacteria bacterium. Classification (GTDB taxonomy): domain Bacteria; phylum Pseudomonadota; class Gammaproteobacteria; order QOAV01; family QOAV01; genus QOAV01. Next base: position 560 of record JALXFQ010000160.1, on the reverse strand, counting down.
CTGTTTTGCAAATATGGCTGCGCCGTGGGCGTGTTTCAGAGCCTGGTGTGGATGGGCAACAAGCGTGCGCTGGTGGTGGGTTTCGATCGCGACCGGGCGAAGCTGTGCAGCGATTGCGACGCCTCCTGCGAGCACGCCTGTCCCATGCGCCTGAAGCCACGCAGCATCAAGCGCAAGATGTTCACCTGTACCCAGTGCATGCAATGCGTGGAAGCCTGCGAAAAAGTACAGGCAGGCGGCGATCAGCCATCGCTGCTGAAAATGCTGGATGGCCATTGCGCGCTGGATGTGTCCGACCGTGATTTTGGTCGCCGGCCGGATGTGCCGCCGGATTGTTTTGGCGGGCGGAAAGAGTAGTTTCGGCTCATGGAAGAATTCGTAGGTAAGATATGGCATCGCTGGATAACGAAGCGGGCGAACAGCTATTTCCCGGCCCAGAAAGTGACGCTGGAAGAAATGCGTCAGCCGGTGGGGGTATTGTTTCGGGCGCTGGGTGGTGAAGGCGGGCTGCAGATCGAAAACGCCCATGCCATGCAGCATGGCGCGCGGCGTGGATTGTT
>JALXFQ010000159.1 GCA_027067235.1 Gammaproteobacteria bacterium | reverse complement strand
CCTTCGGCAAACGTCTCCAGGTCGGAGCCGTCAGGATTCATGCGTTTGATTGAAGCGAAGCCTGGCTTGTCACACACGTTGCAGGGCGCGCCGATGGTGATGTACAGCCTGCCGTCCGGCCCGAACGCGATGTAGCGCCAGCCGTGATGACGGAGCTTCGGCAAATCGTCACGGATAACGACCGGCTGCCGCCGGCGGCCTGAGCGCAGTTGTGATTCGATATTGTCATAGCGCAGCAGGCGATCCGTTTCCGCCACATACAGATCACCCCGGTAAACCGCCACGCCGTTGGGCGCGTTCAGGTGGTCCGCTACAACAGTCAGTTTCTCGGCCACGCCGTCGTGGTTCCGGTCGCTGAGCGCATACACCCTGTGGTCCGAGCGCGTACCGACAAAGACTGTGCCATCGTCACCCAGAGCCAGCGAGCGGGCGTGGGGAACGCTGGCAAACAAACCGACATGAAAGCCCGGCGGCAGGACGATTTTTTCCAGTAGCGGGCGCGCATCGCCGCATTCCGCCGCAAACAGCAATATCAGCGCCAGCAGATTTCGACCCAGGCCCATGACCTGCGTCATCATACGGACTCTGCCGCGTAACGTCCAAGCGCGGAATCCGCAGTCGGTAAAGACGCCCTGCGGCCGGCCCCGGATCCGGCGGCAAAATCCACGGTCGTGCGCAGCCGAACAGGGTGTAGAATCCATGTCGACTGACAATGACCAAACCTGACGTGAGCACACAACACCGGCAAGAAACACCGCCGCAAAACCCGTTTACCAACCACCGTCTGCCCATCGGCCTGCGGCTCTGGTTTTCCGCCACCCGCGCTTTATTCAAAGTGCTGGGCGTTGTCGCGCCGGGCCTGGCGGGCAAGCTGGCGCTGCGTTTTTTCATGACCCCACCGCATTTTGGCACGCCGCGCCGGGAACAGTCTGTGCGCGACAGCGCCGATCTGCATTTTCAGGAAATCAGCGGCCGGCAAATCGCCGTGCGATCGTGGGGAAAAGGCCCAAGCATATTGCTCTCCCACGGCTGGGGCGGACGCGGCACCCAGTTTTTCAGCTTCATCCAGCCGCTGGTGGACGCCGGCTTCCGGGTGGTGGCCTTTGACGCCCCCGCCCACGGCGACTCCTCCGGCAAGCGCACCAACATGCTCGACGTCAGCGGCGTGGTGGCGGCGGTAGCCGAACAGGAAGGCCCGCTTCACGCGCTGGTGTGTCACTCTTTCGGCTGCGGCACATCCCTGCTAGCCATCGACCGGCTCGGCCTTGCGCCGGGAAAACTGGTGTTGATAAGCTGTTTCGCCGATATTTTCTGGACCGTGGAGCAATTCGGCGCGGCCTTCGCCCTGAACCAAAAATCCCTTGCCGCCATGCGCGACGAAGCTGAAAAACGCTATGGCCACGCCTACGGCGAACCCTGGCGCTGGCCGCAGTTATCGCCGCAGAACACCATCAAAAGTGTCTCCGGCGACATCCTGCTCATCCACGACCGCGACGACCATGAAGTCCCCTACAGCCACGCCGAACAGCTGCAACTAGCCGCGCCCGGGGCCGAACTGTTCACCACCCGCCGGCTGGGTCATCGCAAGATACTGATGAGCAAGAAAGCCGTGACCGCCTGCGTCACATTTGTTTCGGCGTCTTGAGCCGATTACCAGAGCCCAGCCTGGCTGTTTTGATGATTGTCATGTAACCATATTCCCGCTGCGGGGATAATGCCGTTGCGAGTCAGGGGAGTGGCTCGTTCGACGTCGGGCATGTTGCTCTGCGTCAACCGGATATGGCTGGAGGGCTCCCCGGTGAAAAATAGCGTTTTACTTCATTCTGGCAACTCGAAACGTGGGCGCAGTGGCATTTTTCGCATCGTTTTCTGTCTGGCCGCATTATGCGGCGGCTGTTTCGCCGGGCTGGCGCATGCCGAGAACAATTCGGCGCCTCCCGGCAGCATGGCAGCGGTCGAGGGAACCAGTAAAACAGCCGTCGAACTGGGCATCAACGAATACGATGTCACGGCCAAGCAGCGCCCGGTGGACAAATCAGTCACCAAGCTGGGCGAAACTCCAGAGAACAAATCCACCACCGACCATTCCAGACTGAAAGAATTACAGGGCCCGTTTTCCAGCGGCCCGGAGGTCACCAGGGCTTGTCTGGGCTGCCACAACAAGGCGGGCGATCAGTTCATCAAGAACAAGCACTGGACCTGGAAATACCACAACGACAAAACCGGCCAGGACCTCGGTAAAAGTGTGCTGGTCAATAATTTCTGCACCAATGCCGCCGGCAACGAGGGCATGTGCGCGCAGTGCCACGCAGGCTTTGGCCTGACCGATTCGCGCACCTATGATTTCAAGAACGAAGAGAATATCGACTGCCTGGTCTGCCATGATTCCACCGGCAGTTATTACAAGCTGCCGCCGACCAGAGGCAACAAGGCCTGCGCCATCATGTTTCAGGGCAAGCCGCCCATCGACTGGACCAGGGTCGCGCAAAGTGTCACGCTGCCGGGGCGCAATAATTGTGGAGCCTGCCATTTCTACGGCGGCGGCGGCGACAACGTCAAACACGGCGATCTGTCATCCGCCCTGTTCAATCCCACGTCGGAAGTGGATGTGCACATGGGCGAGGACAGCGAGAATTTTTCCTGCATCATCTGTCACGTGGGCGAAGGTCACGAATGGTCCGGCAGCCGCTATGCACCCATCGCCAGGGATACAACCGGCAAGGGCAAACCAGGCCTGCCGCGTCAGACCGCCACTTGCGAGAGCTGTCACGGCGTACAGCCGCATCCGTCTTCGTTGCTGGGCATCAAGCTGAATGATCACACTGACCGCGTTGCCTGCGAAACCTGCCATATTCCGGAATTTGCCAAGGGTGGCGTCGCCACCAAGATTCACTGGGACTGGCGTACGGCGGGCAGGCTGCGCAATGGCGAGGGTTATCGCGAGGAGGGTTATGTGCAAGGCAACGGCGAGCCGCGCCATACCTACAAGTCCATCAAGGGCAGTTTCAGATATGCCGAAAACGTCAAACCCGTGTACAAATGGTTTAACGGCACGGAAATATATCTGACCGTGCACGACAAGTTCGACCCGAAAGGCCCGGTGGAAATCAACCACCTGGAAGGCGGGCCGGACGATCCCGGCTCGCGCATCTGGCCGTTCAAGCGCATGGAAACCATTCAGCCCTATGACAAGGGCAACAACACGCTGGTTTACATGCATTTGTGGGGCGATGACAAGGACGCGCTGTGGGGCAACTACAACTTCGCCCGTGCCATCAGGCACGGCATGGACGACTTCAACCTGCCTTACAGCGGCGAATACGGCTTTGTCAAAACCTGGTCATACTGGCCCATCGTTCACATGGTCGCGCCCAAGGAAAAAGCGCTGGCCTGTCAGGAATGCCACGCCAGAAACGGCCGACTGGCTGGCCTGGGCGGTTTTTACATGCCGGGGCGCGACCATAACCAGTGGGTGGACAGCATCGGCCTGCTGGCTCTGCTCGCCACTCTGCTGGGCGTGCTGGGTCACGGCGCGCTGCGAATCCTGCTGGCGAAACGGAGGAAATCATCATGAGCCTGCACAAGGTAAAAGTTTTCACCCGCTTCGAGCGTTTCTGGCACTGGACGCAAATGGCGCTGATCTTCACCCTGCTGTTCTCCGGCGCGGGCATTCACGGCTTTCATCATCTGCTCAATTTCGAAACACTGGTGTGGGTGCATGTCATCTCCGCTATCGGCCTCATTATATTGTGGACTTTCGCCATTTTCTGGCATCTGACTACCGGCAACTGGCGTCATTACATGCCCACCACCGACGGTCTGTTCAAGGTCGCGCGTTATTATGCCTGGGGCATATTCAGGGGCGAGGATCACCCCTACCGCAAACGCTTCTGGCACAAGCATAACCCGCTGCAGGCCATGTCCTATCTGTTCCTGAAAGTGGCGCTGTTTCCGCTGCTCTGGCTCACCGGCCTGGCCTATCTGCTGTATGGCTACTGGGGTCAGGGCGCGCTGACGGCCGGCTCGCTGGAATGGGTCGCCGTTATTCATACCGCCGCTGCATTTGCCATGGCGGTGTTTATCATCATTCATATCTACCTGCTCACCACCGGGCATTCCTTCAGGGAACACGTCAGGCCCATGATTACCGGCTATGACGAAGTGGATCTGACACCCGCGGAAGAAGCCTATCTGGAACAGGACGAGCCGGGACGGATTCTGGAGTAAACAACACGCCCGGCATCCACATCAGCCGCGCTCGCGTAACTAGTGACAGAGCGCAACAAGCGCCAGATTTCAACCCAGACGCGGCGTTGTCTGAATGACGGAACGGGGAGGCCGATGTCAGAGATTCCGCGAGGAGTACTGTCATGAGAATCTCGACAATCATCCTGTCCACCGCCGCCCTTGCAATAACAGGGCTTCAGAGCCCTGGCACCCTGGCCGGGGGCAGTTACGGTTATGGACACCACGGCTATGGCGGTCATCACGGGGGCCACCACGACAACGGCTACAGCTATCTGCTGCCCGGCCTGATTCTTGGCTACGCCTTGAGCAACAACCATCATTACTCAGGAAACTCTTATAATTATTCGGGAAGGGATTGCCGCAAAGTCCACAAATATCGCTACGACAGCTATGGCTCCAAAACGAGAATCAGCGGAACCATGTGCTACGACGATTACGGCAATCAGTATGTTGTGCCTGGCAGTCGATATGTGGATAACGACTACGATAGTGATTATATGGACTGAAGCAACGTCGGGCATCCTGACATAACGCTGTCAGTCTGGCGGTGGTATGCTGGGCCCTCTAACTAAGGGAAGAGGAAAAGAACATGACCAGCGAAAACCCCAGCATGCTTTCCCATGTATCCATCGGAACCAATGATTTTGACCGCGCGGCGGCTTTTTACGACAAGGTTCTGGCGACGCTGGGCGGCAAACGCATCATGGAGCACCCCGGCGCAATCGCTTACGGCAAACTCTACCCGGAATTCTGGTTGCAAACGCCCATAGACGGCCAGCCCGCCACTACAGCCAACGGCAGCCATTTTGGCTTCGTCACCAATTCCAGAGAAGAAGTGGATGCATTCTATAAAGCAGCGATGGAATCCGGCGCAACCGACGATGGCGCTCCAGGACCAAGGCCACACTACGGCGACGCCTATTATGGCTGCTTTGTCCGCGACCTGGACGGGCACAAGATCGAAGCGACTTTCTGGGCTGAATAACCGCTCGCAATACGCCCCTCTTTCCCAAAGTTGGTAGGTTGGGCAAAGGAGGCACGACGTGCCCAACATATGCGGCTGTTGGGCACGCTCCGCTTTGCCCAACCTACAAATCTCCCCTCTTTTTCAAACAGGGGTTGGGGGAGATTTTCATCCGGCATAGAATAGCCTGCCACTCACCACCCGGATGCGCCCTGCCCCATGTTTTCCATCATCCAGGCAGACCTGACCAACCCACGACACGCACAAGCTGAAATCGCCCTGCTGGACGCCTACGCCCGCGACCCCATGGGCGGCGGCAGGGGGCTGGCCGACAGCGTCAAACAGGAACTGTGCGCGCAGCTCATCCAGCGCCATGCCGTGGTAGTGCTGGCTTTTGACGGTGAAACGCCCGTGGGCCTGAGCAACGCCTTCGAGGCCTTCTCCACTTTTCGCTGCAAGCCAATTCTGAACATCCACGATATCGCCGTACTGCCGGCGTATCGCGGCCAAGGCGTTGCCAGCGCCATGCTGGCGAAAATGCAGCAGATCGCCAGAGAACGCGGCTGCTGCAAGCTGACGCTGGAGGTGCTGGAAAACAATACCGCCGCCCGCGCGGTCTATGACAGATTCGGCTTTCGCGGCTACGAGCTGGACCCCGCAGCCGGCAAGGCGCTGTTCATGGAAAAACTGCTTTGACAACGGTCGATGTCCTGGTTATCGGCGCTGGCCCGCTATACCCAATGGCATTTCATGGACTTGCTGGCGGCGCACGGTCTCAGCTGGACGGAAAAGACCCTGGGCCAGTTGTTTTGCAACCAGAAAGCAGGCGCGGTGCTGAACGTGCTGCTGAATGAATGCAACCGGGCCGGCGTGGCAATCGAAACCCTGGCGGAAATACAAAAATTTGAGAAAACAGGCGACGGTTTTTCGGTCGCTACCAGCAGCCATGACTACTGCGCCGAATCACTGGTCATCGCCACCGGGGGGCCGTCCATCCCGCGCATGGGCGCCACTGATTTCGGCCTGAAGATCGCGCGCCAGTTCGGTCTGAAAAGCGTCCCGTTCCGGCCCGGCCTGGTGCCGTTCGTGTTATCGGATAAAGACAAGCTCGGGTTCTACGCCGACCTCGCGGGCTGCGCCACGGAAGTTGTTGTCTCATGCAACGGCAAGCAATTCCGCGAAAACCTGCTGTTCACCCATCACGGACTGAGCGGCCCGGCCATGCTGCAAATATCGTCTTACTGGCGCGATGGCGATAGCGTAGACATCAACTTTTATCCCGATAAAAACGCCAGCGAGTGGTTAATCCAGACAAAACGGGAAGC
>JALXFQ010000158.1 GCA_027067235.1 Gammaproteobacteria bacterium | reverse complement strand
TGCTGCAACTGCGCAATGAAGGGCGCCCGGAGCTGCCGGCAAAGAATGCCGTGGTGCAATTCGTCTTTGGCGCGCTGGCTGTTATCGCTGGCCATTCGGTAGATCGCGAGGGTCCGGGCGTGCACCTGGGCGCAGCGGCCGGCAATTATGTGGGCCGCGGGCAAAAACTCTCGTCGGAAGAAGACTACACGCTGATCGCCTGTGGCGCGGCAGCATCCATCGCCGCAGCTTTCAACACCCCGCTGGCGGGCGCCATTTTTGTCATCGAAGTGTTGCGCGTGCGTTATCACATTTCGCGCTTCATGCCGATCATACTGGCGGCGGTCATCGGCGCTGTCATCAGCCGCGCTGTTCACGGCGATTCGCCGTCGTTCATCATTCCCGACGTATCGCTGGAATCACTGGGCGAACTGCCCATTATCGCCCTGCTGGGCGTCATCATTGGCTTGCTGGCGGTCAGCTTCAACAGCATCAGCCGCAGCATCGCCAACACCACCATCGAGTGGTCGCCGATTACCGCGTTCATGCTGGCGGGGCTGGTGACGGGCACGCTGGGCATCTGGTCGCCGGCCATACTGGGCATCAGCTACGACACGCTGAACAGCATGTTGCATAACCAAATCGCGGTCGGCGCGCTGTGGCTGATGGTGGCGTTCAAACTGGTGGCCACCGCGGTTTCCATCGGCATGCGCGTACCCGGCGGATTGATCGCGCCGGTGCTGGTCATCGGCGGCGCGGCGGGATCGCTGCTGGCCAGTTTGACTTCGGGACTGTTACCCCTGCCCACCAGCGCGGTGGCCTTTTACGCTACCATCGGCATGCTGACCATGATGGGCGCGACCCTGCAGGCACCCATCGCGGCATTGATCGCCATGCTGGAAATGACCGGCAATCCAAATATCATACTGCCCGGCATGCTGGCCATTGTGGCGGCAGATCTGGTCAGCCGCGTGATATTTGACCAGGAATCTGTTTTTCTTGCGCTGCAAGTGACGCAACGCCAGAAAATGCGCGACGCCGAACCGGCGGCAGAGACCGAACCCAACAAGGAAACTATCCGTTAAATGTACCGTAAACGACTCCAGCGTTCGTTAAGACACCTCAGATCTTCCCGGGTATGGCGTACGCGCACGGTTTTCCTCATCGGCGCGGTACTGGTGGGCCTGTCCGCCAGCCTGCTGGCGCACGGCGCGGATTACGCCAGCCTGTGGTTCGACAGGATGATCGCGGGCAGGCCGTGGCTGCCATTCGTATTGACGCCCGCCGGACTGATGCTGATTACCTGGGCCACGCAGCGGTTTTTTCCTGGCGCGGAAGGCAGTGGTATCCCCCAGGCCATCGCCGCGCTGCATCTCAAGCGCTACAAAAAACTGCGCCATACCCTGCTGTCGCTGCGCATCGCCGCAGGCAAGGGTCTGATGATCGTGCTGGGCCTGGCCTGCGGCGCATCCATCGGCCGTGAAGGGCCGACCATCCACATCGCGGCGGCCATTTCACACTCACTGACCCGCTTTGCCCGCTTCCCCCACCATGATGTCGGCCGCGGGCTGATCATGGCGGGCGGCGCGGCCGGGCTGGGGGCGGCATTCAATACGCCACTGGCCGGCGTGGTTTTCGCCATCGAGGAAATGGCGCGCAACTATGAAGACAAAACCAGCGGCACGGTGTTCACGGCCGTTATTATCGCCGGACTGACCGCGCTGGCCATAAACGGCAATTATACCTACTTCGGCATCGTCAATGTGCCGGTCGATTTCCCCGCCATCCTGCTGGTGGTACCGGCCTGTGGAATCATCGGCGGGCTGGCTGGCGGCGCTTTCAGCGCCCTGCTCATCTATGTCGGCCGCTGGCTGTCGCCGTTCCGCAACGCCCATCCCGTTGTTCTGGCTGGCGCCATCGGCCTGCTGCTGGCGCTCATCGGCTGGGCGTCTGCCGGCAGCACCTGGGGTACGGGCTATGAAGAAGCGCGGGAGATTCTCACCGGCGAAGGCGCAACACCGGTATTGTTCGCACCGTTGAAGTTTCTCGCTACCCTGCTGTCATACTGGACCGGCATGCCCGGCGGCATCTTCGCGCCGTCGTTGTCCATCGGCGCGGGTCTGGGGCATTGGCTGACGGACTGGTTTCCGCTGGTCAGCGCTTCCGCCGTGGCCCTGCTGGGCATGACGGCCTATTTCACCGGGGTGGTGCAAACCCCCATCACCGCTGTTGTTATCATTACCGAAATGACCGGCAACCAGGAACTGCTGCTGCCCATCATGGCCACCGCGCTGATCGCCGACGGCATGTCCAAACTGGTCAACCCGCAACCGGTCTACCGCGCCCTGGCGGAAGACTTCATCCGGGGCATCCAGCCGGGCAAGAACTGAGCGTCGCCGGCAACAGAGGAGCTATTGCCGTTTACACAACTGGCCGGGGACAGGTTGTTTCCGAACCCGGCGCGACATTGCGTCCCGGCCGGGTCAATTCTCGCCGCTCAATTCCACCGACACCGAATCGGCAAACCGCAAGGCATGGGGCTTGTCAATCTGCACCGTGGCGCGGTCAATGTGTTTGTTTTCCAGCACCAGCTCCAGCACGTCCCGGGTGAGTTTTTCCAGCAGCAGAAAAGACCGGCCTTCGACAAGGCGGATGATGGACTTGGTGATGGTCTTGTAGTTCACCGCGTCTTCGACGCGGTCCTGATCGATGCCGCCGGGGGCCTCGTATTCGAAGCGCACGTTGATGACCACATCCTGTTTTTTCTCGGTTTCGTCGGGGTTGAAACCGATATAGGTGCGCAGACGCAGGTTTTTTATGCGGACGCGGACGGTGCTCATCGGCGTGTAATGAGGTTGAGAAATTCCGCGCGGGTGCGGTGGTTTTCACGGAAGGAGCCGAGCATCATCGACGATACAGTCCATGAATTCTGCTTCTGCACGCCGCGCATCATCATGCAGAAATGCTGCGCCTCGATGACCACGCCCACGCCGGCCGCGTGGGTGACTTCGAGCACGGCGTCGGCGATCTGTTTGGTCAGCTGTTCCTGAATCTGCAGCCGCCGCGCGAACATATCGGCGATGCGCGCGATCTTGGACAGGCCGATCACCTTGCCCTGCGGCAGATAGGCCACATGCACCTTGCCGACGAAGGGCAGCAGATGGTGTTCGCACAATGAATACAACTCGATATCCTTGACGATGACCATTTCGTCATTATCCGACTCGAATACGGCCTTGTTGAGCACTTCTTCCAGGTTCTGATGATAGCCACGGGTCAGAAATTGCAGCGCCTTGGCGGCGCGTTCGGGGGTTTTCAGCAGTCCGTCCCGGTTGACATCCTCACCGATGCCGTTGATCAGCTCAGCGTAGCAGCGCGCCAGTTTTGCGGTGTCATCCATCTCTGTTTTCCTTTTTTATTGTATTGCCGCAACTTTGTCAGAGCGCTTGCGCTTCGTCAAATTGACTGCCGCAACTGATCGAGCTGCGACTTCAGACCGAGCCAGTAGGATTTTACCTGCGCATTCACCGGATAGCGTGAAATAATGCCGTGTATGCCGACAGATTTTTGCGTAAGCGCATTGACTGTGGCGCGGATGCTGCTCGCCGTGTGCTGACTTTTCCAGCGGTCGCGCAACTGGTTGGCGAGCTGATCGAATCCCGACAGTTGACCATCCAGGGTCTTTTCCCAGGACTGTTTGCGCCGACTGGTCTTGCGGAAGGTATTTTTCACCCGCTCGCTGAGGTCTTCGACCTGATCCACCAGACCGGTAATGCTTGCGGACGGCTGCGCCTGCTCCTGGATTGTGCCGCGCTCATCATCCTCGTCGTCATCGGCATGACTGTCGCCCAGGGCATAACCGCCGAGCCCGGGTATAACGCCGCCGCCGGGTAAATATCCGCCGTCATATTCCTGTATACCACCACCATATTCCTGCACGCTCCCGCGCAAACGTATCCGGTTCAGCGCATTCACCACCCGGCGCCACTGCGCACGCACCGGGCGCGTGGTTCGCACAGCATTCAGGTTCACACTGGTGTTGCGCGCTATGCGGCGTGACGTAACCAGATTCACCCGCGCCCGCCGTCTGTGGCCCTTGCGCAAGTTCCGCGCCAGCTTGATGGCGGCCCCGTTCAAGCGGTCCAGTTGCGCCTCGATGACGCGCAGTTTGCGGTTCTGGCGATAGGGGTGACGATCAAGAAAATCCTGGTAGGTTTCCACCATCTGTTCAACCTCGTCCTGGTAGTTCAGCGCCTGCCCGTAGGCATCGCCGCCATGCCGCGCCCAACTGGTGGTGCTGAAAAGGATCAGCAACAGCAGGCCGACGAGTCGCTGGTAAGGTTTGTTCTGTTTCATCATGTTTTCCTCTTGGCCAGATGTTGAAAAAGTCCTTCCCTGGAATTTTTTAACCACGGAAGCAGAAAACGCGCTTTCCCGCTTTCTTCATTTTTAATGGCTTACAGCCATCAAAAATGGCGGCACATCCCTGTGCCGCACGCAAGGCGTCGAAAAACTGCGTTTTTCAACGCCCTGTTAGCATTTCACGGGCCGTTATACGCCGGCCCAGCTGAACCCAGCCTGAACGACGGTTCTCCCTGCTGCGGGGTTTTCCGCGCCTGCCCGACAGTTTACACTCACGCTCTGGTTTAATCAGGTTGCAGGCAATTATGGAAAAGCAGGTAGAAGTCGCCATTATCGGCGCTGGCACGGCGGGTCTCAACGTCATGGGCCGGGTGCGCCGCGCGGGCAAATCCTTTGTTTTGATCAATGGCGGTTATACCGGCACCACCTGCGCCAGAGTTGGCTGCATGCCTTCCAAGGCGCTGATTCAGGTGGCCGACGACTATTACCGGCGCAAGGTGTTCCCGCGTTTCGGCATCTCCGGCAGCGAGGCGCTCAAGCCCGACCTGGCGGAGGTGATGGAATACGTGCGCGAAGTGCGCGATACCCTGGTGGACCGGGTGCTGGGTGGCAGTATCGACACCCTGGACGACGACACTTTCATCGACGGCTATGCCGAATTCGTTGACGCCAGCACACTGAAAGTCAATGATGAGACGGTCAGGGCGGATAATATCGTTATCGCCACCGGCTCCACGCCCATCGTGCCGGGCCCGTGGCAGGCGTTCGGCGACCGCATCGTCACCACCGATGACTTCTTCGAGCAGGAAACCCTGCCGCAGAGCATGGCGGTAATCGGTCTCGGCGTGATCGGTCTGGAACTGGGTCAGGCCATGGCGCGGCTGGGCGTCGAGGTGACCGGCGTCGACATGACCGATATTCTGTCCGGGCTGTCCGACCCCGACATCAACCAGCAGGCCCGGGATATCATCGGCAAGGAGTTTGAGCTTTGGCAGGGCGCGCCTGCCGAGCTGGAAGAAGCCGACGGCAGGATCCGGGTTCGCGCTGGCGACAATGAAGTCGTCGTGGACAAGGTGCTGGCCGCCATGGGCCGGCGCCCCAATCTGGAGCGGCTGAAGCTGGAAAACCTCGGCGCGCCGCTGGATCAGAACGGCGTACCGGAATATGACCACGCCACCCAGCGCATCGGCGATACCAACGTGTTTATCGTCGGCGACGCGGATAATGAAAAACCCATCCTGCACGAAGCAGCGGATGACGGAAAAATCGCCGCGTTCAACATACTGGCCGGGAAATCCACACCGTTCCGGCGCAAGACGCCACTGGCCATTACCTTTACCGACCCCAATATCATTCAGGTCGGTCAGTGCTGGAGCCAACTGGACCAGGACAACATCATTGTCGGCCAGATTCCCATGGGGCCGGTGGGGCGCGCCCTGACCAAGGCAAAAAACCGGGGGCTGCTGAAAGTCTATGTGGAAAAGAACTCGGGCAAACTGCTGGGCGGCGCCATGATCGGCGTCTGTGGCGAGAACATCGCCCATCTGCTGGCCTGGTCGGTGCAACAGGAAAAAACCGTGGTGGATTTGCTGCGCATGCCGTTTTACCACCCGGTCATGGAAGAAGCCCTACAGGGCGCCCTGCGCAACGCTCTGGGTCAGCTGGAAATCGACCTGCCCGCCTATGTGGAGGTTGAACAGCGCCAGTGATCCCTGCACGATGGCGCCTGCGGCCGCTATAGCTTGTCAAAGTTGCAAGGCTGGCGAGTGATTTCTATAATGGGGAGTTCAACGAATTGACGCTACCCCATGGCCACACCCATACCGCAAGTCGATATCTACAACGTCGTGCAACTGCGTTTCCGCCGCAGACTGTCGATGCTGGTGGTCGCTGTGTTGTTTGTCAGTTCCCTGACCGCCCTGTATTTATGGCGGGTCTCGGTAATGGAAAACGCCAGTCTGGATCGTCAGATCGCCCAGCTCAACACCTCCTTTCAGGAGCGCACCACCTATCTGACCGGGCTGATCGAAGTGCTGGAAGGCGAATTCTTTGGCAAACAGGCGGTAAACCTCAACGATGAACAGCGCCGCCACCTGGCCAATTATCGCCAGCGCCTGATAAAACAGAAAAAAGTCATGGAGCGCGACCAGATCTATGCAAAAATCCGCTCTCTGGCCAAAAATATCGGTGAATCGCGCAG
>JALXFQ010000157.1 GCA_027067235.1 Gammaproteobacteria bacterium | reverse complement strand
GGTCAAAACACTGCGCAATCTCAAAAGCAAGAAAGGCCCGCGTTTCCTGCATGTCGTCACCAAAAAAGGCAAGGGCTTTGATCCCGCCGAAGTGGATCCCTGCGTCTATCACGGCGTTTCGCCGTTCGACCCGGAAACCGGGAAAATGGGCGGCAAATCGTCGGGTAAAACCTACACCGACGTGTTTTCCGACTGGATTCTGGACATGGCGGCAGCCGACGAAAAGCTGGTCGCCATTACCCCGGCCATGTGCGAAGGCTCTGGCCTGTCGGCGTTTCGAGAGCAATATCCTAAGCGCTATTTTGATGTCGGCATCGCCGAACAGCATGCCCTGACCTTTGCCGCCGGGCTGGCCTGCGAAGGCGTCAAGCCGGTGGTCGCCATCTACTCCACTTTCCTGCAGCGCGCCTACGACCAGCTGGTGCACGATATCTGCCTGCAGAACCTGCCGGTGATGCTGGCGGTGGACCGGGCCGGCCTGGTGGGCGCGGATGGTGCCACCCATACCGGCAATCTGGATATCGCCTTCATGCGCTCCCTGCCCAACATGACCATCATGGCCCCGGCGGACGAAAATGAATGCCGCAAGATGCTCAGCACCGCTCACGCCATCAATGGCCCCACGGCCGTGCGTTACCCGCGTGGCGGCGGTCCCGGCGTGGCCGTGGAAAAAAACCTGGACACGCTGGAAATCGGCAAGGCACAGATCCGCAGGCGCGGCAGGGGCATTGCCATACTGGCGTTCGGCACCATGGTAACGCCCGGCGAGAAAGCCGCGGAAAAACTGGACGCCACCCTGGTCAACATGCGTTTTGTCAAACCGCTGGACGAGCTATTGATTGAGGACATGGCGAAATCCCACGCTCTGCTGGTAACGGTGGAGGAAAACGTCGTCCAGGGCGGCGCCGGCAGCGCCGTGGCGGAAACGCTCTCGGCCCGCGGGCTGAATACGCGGCTGCTGCAACTGGGCCTGCCGGACCGCTTCATCGAACACGGAACCCAGGCGGAACTGCTGGCGGAATGCGGCCTGGACGCCGCCGGCATCGAACGCTCAATCCGCCTGATCATCGGCCCCGAACTTGCTCACGCTGCGGATTTTGCCTAAACTGCGCGCCCCCTCTCATCCCGGTTGTAATCGCGCTGACCATGACAGATAAAGACCCCACGCCCCGCTGTGACACGCCGGGATGCGATATTCCCGATGTGCAGAGCAGCGCCGATACCCGCAAGATCGCCATCGACAAGGTGGGCATCAAGGATGTGCGTCACCCGGTGCGGGTAAAAGATCGCAGTGGCCAGAACCAGCACACCATCGCCACCTTCAACATGTACGTGGAGCTGCCGCACAATTTCAAGGGTACGCACATGTCACGCTTCATGGAGATACTCAACACCCATGACCGCGAGATTTCCATTGATTCATTCCAGGACATGCTGGTGGAAACGGCCCAGCGTCTGGAAGCCGAAGCCGGCCATATCGAGATGAGTTTCCCGTTTTTCGTCAACAAGCAGGCGCCGGTCACCGGGGTGGAAAGCCTGATGGACTACGAAGTCACTTTCATCGGCGAATTCCGCGACGGCAAGCCTGATCTGGCGGTGAAGGTGCAGGCGCCGGTCACCAGTCTCTGCCCCTGCTCGAAAAGCATTTCCGATTACGGCGCGCACAACCAGCGCTCGCATGTCACCATGGAAGTGCATACCAACGACCGGGTATGGATCGAGGATCTGATAGATATTGCCGAAAGCCAGGCCAGTTGCGAACTTTATGGCCTGCTCAAGCGCGCCGACGAAAAGGCCATTACCGAGCGCGCCTACGACAACCCCAAGTTCGTCGAGGATCTGGTGCGCGACGTCGCCGCCGCGCTCAATGCCGACCCGCGTATCGACTGCTATGTCGTGGAAGCGGAGAATTTCGAATCCATCCACAATCATTCCGCCTACGCGCTGATCCGCAAGGACAAGAGGGTTTAGTCAGGCTGGAGAGCCGCAAGCCCGCACCGCACCATGATCACCCGGGCCCTGCTGCGAAAAACTTGCCAACGCCAGGCTGCCCATAGCAGATCACCAAATTGCCCGCGGAAAACTGACTTCGCCTCCCGGCAACCCCCGGCCTCAACCCTGATTTGCCATCATCGCAATCTGCGCATATAGTAATTACGCGAGGGTCTGTTGCCAATAATAATACCAGGGAGGCGCGCATGACCGACAATATCGATCCCATCATCCTGAATTTCCTGTACGTGCTGTTTGGCGGCATTCTCACATTGGGTTTCATGCGCACCGGCTGCAAGTTATTGTCCCATCTGATGGATTTCAACATTCAGGAGCAGCTGAAAGAAGGCAATATTGCCGTTGGCCTGGTCATCATGGGCATGTTCATCGGCATTGGCACGGCACTGGGTCTGGTCATCGGCCTCGGCCTGAACTGAAACCCGCGCCATGCGCAAATCCGGCCACGTCCTGCAACTGATCCTGGTTTTGCTGTTTCCGGCAGCGGGCCTGGCGTCGGTGAAGTATCTCACTGTCTGGGACAAGCACTGGACCGACAAATACGATGGTCATTTTCGCAAATACGCCAAGCGCTATTTCGGCCCGCAGTTCAACTGGTACTGGTTCAAGGCCCAGGGTATCGCCGAATCCACCCTGAAGCCCGGG
This sequence comes from Gammaproteobacteria bacterium, assembly GCA_027067235.1. GTDB lineage: Bacteria > Pseudomonadota > Gammaproteobacteria > QOAV01 > QOAV01 > QOAV01. The sequence continues at coordinate 3,914 of JALXFQ010000157.1, read as the reverse complement.
GCCAAAAGCCGTACCGGCGCGATCGGCATCATGCAGATACTGCCCTCCACCTTCAAATATATACGCAAGCGCAACCCGCATTTCGTCGATGTCAAAACTCCGCGCTGGAACATTGCCGCCGGTATCTACTACGACAAACTGATGTATGGCCGCTGGAAGAAAAAGAACATCCCGCCTTCTGAACGGCTGGCATTCTCGTTTGGCAGCTACAATGCCGGTTACGGACGCATACTGAAAGCCTGGAAAAAGGCCCGGAAAAAACACGGCAAGGCGACCCGATGGAGCCAGGTGGCGCCTTTGGCGCCAAAGCCGGCCCGCATCTATGTAAAAAAGATCAACAAACTGATGGGACTGGATGCTGATCTGCCGGCTAACGCTCTATCAGCTCCATTTTATTCCCCACTCGCTGCATTTCCACATGTCGCAACGCTGACATGCCCAGCAGGGGCGTGTCCGGGTCCGGGCCTTCCAGCACGCCGGCATCGATATTGTCCAGCCGCATCCCGCCTATTTCTACGGATTTCAGACGAATCGAATACATCGGTTTGACCCCGCCCGCGGTGCTGGCCAGACCGAAAGAACCGTTTTTACGGTAGTCAATGCCCAGACGCCGCGCCAGAGCCGAATTGATCGCCACCGTATTGGCGCCGGTATCCACCAGAAAACGCACCGAGCGACCGTTGATTTTGCCGCTGGTATGAAAAAAACCCATGTCATCGGCGTACAGCACCAGACGCTTTTTCCTGCGCGGATGGCGCGGCATGGACATGACACCGAGGGCAATGACTTCTTCACCCTGAGCGGTTTTAATGCTGATCTGGTCCGAGCCGACCCCGGTCAGCGTCACGCCCTCGGGCGAGCTGTCGCCAACCGCCATGACGCGGCGATGACCGTCGATCATCAGTATCGCCTTGTTCTCGAACAGGGCGATGATACGGATATCCGAGTCGTCAGCTCGCAGTCCACCCACCAGCACGGTAAAAACGGCCAGTACCGGTAAAATCAATCGTTGTGCTTTCATCGCCCCTTTACTCAAAACCTCTTTTGCCCTCACTATAGACCATATTCCGGTTCTTTCAGGAGCAAGCCATGCGTATCGGTATCGACCTAGGCGGCACCAAAACCGAAGCCATCATCATGGACCGGGGCGGCGACATCATCGCCCGCGAACGCCGGCCAACGCCACAGGCCGACGGCTATGATGCGGTGCTCGACAATATCGCCACCATGGTTGCCGAACTGGAAGCCCGTACCAGCCATACCTGTTCCGTGGGCATCGGCACCCCGGGCTCACTGTCCGCCAGCAGTGGATTACTGAAAAACTCCAACACGGTCTGTCTCAACGGCAAACCCCTGAAAACCGACCTGGAAGCCCGCCTCCAGCGACCCGTCCGGGTGGAAAACGACGCCAACTGCTTCGGCCTCAGCGAGGCCGTGGACGGGGCCGGACGGGGCCATGACTGCGTGTTCGGAGTCATCATGGGCACCGGCGTCGGCGGCGGTATCGTTTTCCGCCAGCAACTGCACTCAGGCGCCCAGCATATCGCCGGCGAATGGGGCCACAACCCGCTGCAGGAGGGCGGTCCGGCCTGTTACTGTGGCCGCCGTGGTTGCGTGGAAACGCTGATTTCCGGACCCGCCGTGGTCGCCGACTACCGCGCCCTGGGCGGTGACGAGAGCCGCGACCTGCCCACCATCGTTGCCGCGGCGGAACAAGGCGACGTTATTGCCACTACTGCCATGCAAAACCTGTACCGCCACTTCGGCCGCGCCATCGCCAGCGTCATCAACCTGCTCGACCCCGACATCATCGTGCTGGGCGGCGGTCTGTCGAACCTGGCGGGGCTTTACACAGCCGGCGCGGAACAGGCAAGGAAGCATGTTTTCAATGACGAATACCGCAGCATTATCGCGCCCAACCAGAATGGCGACAGCGCGGGCGTACGTGGCGCTGCGCAGTTGTGGCCCGCCGCCGCGGACTGATAAACTCGCGCTCCCTTGATCCACAGCCGAGACCTGACATGCGCACATCCCGCTTTTTGCTCGCCACGCTGAAAGAAGTACCGGCCGACGCCGAAATCGTCAGCCATCAGCTCATGCTGCGCGCCGGCATGATTCGCCGCGTTGCCGCCGGAATTTATGACTGGCTGCCGCTGGGCCTGCGGGTGCTGCGCAAGGTGGAAGGCATCGTGCGCGATGAAATGGATCACGCCGGCGCGCAGGAAATACTCATGCCCGCCACCCAGCCCGCCGAGCTGTGGCAGGAATCCGGCCGCTGGGAGCAATACGGCCCGGAACTGCTGCGTTTTACCGACCGCCACAACCGCGAATACTGTTTCGGCCCCACTCATGAAGAAGTCATTACCGACCTGGTACGGCGCGAAGTGCGCAGCTACAGGCAACTGCCCATGAACCTGTACCAGATCCAGACCAAGTTTCGCGACGAAATCCGGCCGCGCTTCGGCGTCATGCGCTCGCGCGAGTTCGTCATGAAAGACGCCTATTCCTTCCACGAAAACACCGAATCGCTGCAGCAGACCTACCAGCAGATGTTCGACGCTTATACGCGCATTTTCCAGCGTCTCGGCCTGCAATTCCGGCCGGTGGACGCCGACACCGGCGCCATTGGCGGCAGCGCCTCGCACGAGTTCCACGTGCTGGCCGATTCCGGCGAAGACGCCATCGCCATCTGCGAAGCCTGTGGCTACGCCGCCAATGTGGAAAAAACGCCCGCCCTGCCGCCGCTGGGCCGGCGCGCCGAAGCCACGGCGGAAATGCGCGCCGTGGAAACGCCGGGCAAACACAGTATTGATCAGGTCAGCGAATTTCTTGACGTAGCGCCGGATAAAATCGTCAAGACCCTGCTGGTGCGCGGCACCGGCGGCGTGGTGGCGCTGCTGGTGCGCGGCGATCACGAACTGAACATCGTCAAGGCGGAAAAACAGGCCCATGTGGCCAAGCCGTTCGAGTTCATCAGCGATCAGGAAGTGGAAGCGGAAACCGGTGTCAAACCCGGTTCACTGGGCCCGGTGGGCCTGAACCTGCCCATACTGGCGGACGAATCCGTGGCGCGCATGTCCGATTTTGTCTGCGGCGCCAACGCCAACGGCCAGCATCTGATCAACGTCAACTGGGGCCGCGATCTGCCGGAGCCGGAAGTGGTGGACATCCGCAACGTAATCGACGGCGATCCCTGCCCTGACTGCGACAAGCCGCTGGTGATCAGGCGCGGCATCGAAGTGGGTCATATTTTCCAGCTTGGCACCAAGTACACGGAAGCCATGAACGCCACCGTGCTCAATGCCGCCGGCCAGTCCGTGGTCATGCCCATGGGCTGTTACGGCATCGGCGTATCGCGCATTGTCGCCGCCGCCATCGAACAGAATAACGATGAAAACGGCATCATCTGGCCGGCCGCCATCGCCCCGTTCCAGCTGGGCGTCATCACCATCGGCCTGAACAAGTCACCAGCCGTGGCTGCCTATGTGGATGAACTGGAGTCGGCCTTGCAGGAAGCCGGTATCGAAGTCCTGATCGATGACCGCAACGAACGCCCCGGGGTCATGTTCGCCGACATGGACCTGATCGGCCTGCCCTATCAACTGGTCGTTGGCGACCGCGGCCTGAAATCGGGCATGCTGGAATTCAAGGATCGCCAGACCGGCGAAAAATCGGAAATACCAGTGGATGAAGTGGTCGAGAAGGTGGTTGGGTTGGTGAGGGTTGAGGGTTGAGGGTTGAGGGTTGAGGCTGGAGGCTTTAGGGGTGCGAGAGTTGAGTGTCCGTGATGGGGTTGCTCCAGTGTTGGTTCAGGAGTTCGGATAGCTAAAGCCCCAAGCGTCTAACCTCCAGCCTCGCAACCTACTCTTCAGAGCAAGCGGTGCATGAAATCCCCTGCCGGGTTCCGCTTGAGG
>JALXFQ010000156.1 GCA_027067235.1 Gammaproteobacteria bacterium | reverse complement strand
CCGCAGCTATCTGCACCTCGGCGGAGCCATTCTACTGTTCATGGGGCTGGAAGCCCTGCTGCTGAAATCCGGCGTATCCGAATCCTTCATGGCTGTGCTGGCTGGTAGCCGGTGGATGTGGCTGCTGGTACTGGGGGTGTTCATGCTGGTTTCCGTGGTCGCTGACCGCTGGGCGCACCATCCCATGTCGCGCGGCATGCAATACGCCGGGCTGGGCCTGTACGCCGTCGCCGAAGCCCTGATTTTCATGCCGATCATTTACATGGCGACGCGCTTTGCGCCAGACGTGCTGCCAAACGCCGCGCTGATTACGCTGGCGCTGGTGGGCGGCATTACGTTTACCGCCTTCACCACGCGCAAGAATTTCTCCTTTCTGGGGCCGATACTCGGCATCGGCGGCATCGTCGCTCTGGGCGTGATCGTCGCCAGCATCATCTTCGGCTTCAGCCTGGGGCTGGTGTTTTCCGGCCTGATGATCGTTTTCGCCGCCGCTTCCATACTCTACAGCACCTCCAACATCATTCACGAATACCATACCGACCAGCACGTCGCGGCGGCGTTGTCGCTGTTTTCCAGCGTCGGCCTGCTGTTCTGGTATGTGACGCAGTTTTTGATGAGCATGGCCGGAGACAACTAACAGCCCCTTCTAAACAACGGGCGTCAAGACTGACAGCATGACCACCCAGATATGTAGGTTGGGCAAAGCGGAGCGTGCCCAACAACCGCCTGAGTTGGGCACGTCGTTCCTCCTTTGCCCAACCTACAAAATCAGGGTTTATCCCTTAACAATGGCATCAGGGTCTATCCACATTCTGTTTGCCTGTAACAGTCGCCGGGATCTGACAGCATGACCACCCAGCAGTCCATCCTCTTCGCCCTGTTGCTGATCGTTTTCGGCATGCTGATCTGGGGCAAAATCCGTTACGATCTGGTGGCATTCAGCGCGTTGATCGCCGCCGTGATCCTCGGTGTCGTGCCGGAGGAACACGCCTTCGACGGCTTCGCCCATCACGCCACCATCATCATTGCGCTGGTGCTGATCATCAGCAAGGCGCTGTCGAAATCCGGCGCTATCGAACTGCTTGCCCGCCATCTGCTCGACTCCGGCCGCAAGCTGTCCAGCCATATCGCCATCATGGCCACGGTAGCCGCCGGGCTTTCCGCCATCATGAACAATGTCGCGGCGCTGGCCCTGCTCATGCCCATGGACATCCAGACCGCGAAAAAGGCCAAACGCAGCCCGGCGCTGACGCTGATGCCGCTGTCCTTCGCCTCCATACTGGGTGGCATGATTACGCTGATCGGCACGCCGCCCAATATCATCATCGCCAGCTACCGCGCCGATGCGCTGGGCCAGCCCTACCATATGTTCGATTTTGCGCCGGTAGGTCTGGTGACTGCCGCTGTCGGCATCGCGTTTATCGCGCTGATCGGCTGGCGCCTGATTCCGGCCAGCCGCACCAAATATTCCGACGAACAGGACAGCTTTGACGTCAACAACTACGTCGCCGAGCTGCGCGTGCCAGAGGATTCGCGCATTATCGGCAAGAAAGTCGCCGAACTGGACGAAGAAGCCGAGGAAGCCGGCGCCACCATCATGGGTCTGGTGCGGCGCGGCGAATACCTGCCAGGCCGGGCGCGGCGCGCCGAAATCCGCAAGGGCGACATTCTGGTCATCGAGGCCGACGCCAAATCCATCGACGAACTCGTCGGCGCGCTGCAACTGGAATACATCGGCGCGGAAAAACACGAAGGCCTGACCCGCGAAGAACTGTCGCTGGCTGAAGTGGTAATCCCGGAAGACGCGCGCGCCGCGGGGCGCTCGGAGCATTCCTTGCGCCTGCATTACCGCCGCGGCGTCGCCCTGCTGGGCATTTCGCGTCAGGGCAAGTTTATTCGCGAGCGCGTGCGCAAAATCATCATCGAGCCGGGCGACGTATTGCTGCTGCTCGGCCCCAGAGAACAACTGGACGACGCCATCCAGTGGCTCGGCGCATTGCCGCTGAAAGAGCGCGAGCTGCAAGTCATTCAGCGCAAAAAAGCCTGGATCGCCACCGCCATCTTCGCCGCCGCCATTACCGCCGCCAGCTTCGGCCTGGTGGGCTTGCCCATCGCGCTGGCGGTTGCCGCCATTTTCATGATCCTGCTGAAAATCATCCCCCTGCGCGAACTGTACGACGCCGTCGAATGGCCGGTGATTGTGCTCATCGCCTCCATGATTCCCATTGGCGCTGCGCTGGAAACCACCGGCGGCACC
>JALXFQ010000155.1 GCA_027067235.1 Gammaproteobacteria bacterium | reverse complement strand
CCAGCCAGACCAGATAGCCGGTGGAGGCGCGCCCGCTGAGGAATTCCGGGCCGCGGGAGCCAAGTATTTGCAGCTTGAGCCGGTCGGACTGACAGTCTGCCGCGCTGACCAGCGGCATCCACAATGTAGCGAGTAGCAATAGAAAATATTTCATGGGTAGCTCAGTAATGGGGCGGTTTTTCATCTACGCCGGACCTGGCCTTGCCGGATTCAGCCAGCACCCGGACCCGCTCAACCAGCTTTTCGTTGATCTGCTGCAGCCGTTCCAGTTGTTGCGCCTGCTGCGCGATAACGTCGCTGAGCTCGCTGATGTGGTGCTCCACGAAAGAAAGCCGGGTTTCCAGTTCGATGATGCGTTCGTTGTCCATGGGCAATGATTGGCGTTGACGTAGGGGAGTACGTTACATTCGCGCCATGACGAATACAATGGCAAAGAAAACTATCGAAGGCCTGTATCTGCTGGCCGATACCTCCGTGCTGCAGGGCGAGGCGCTGCTGGAGGCGGTGGCGGCTGCGCTGGCCGCGGGCGCCAGCGTGGTGCAATACCGCGACAAGAGCCATGACCCGCACAAACGCCGCGGCGAGGCCATGGCTTTGCGCGCACTGTGCGCTGTGCACGGGGCTGCCTTTCTGGTCAACGATGACGCCCGGCTGGCGCTGGAGGTGGACGCCGATGGCGTACACATTGGCAGGGACGACGGCGGGCTTGCGGCGGCGCGGGCGCTGCTGGGTGCGGACAAAATCATCGGCGTATCATGCTACAATCAGCCGCAACGGGCCCATCGGGCGCAATCCGAAGGCGCGGATTACGTCGCGTTTGGCGCGTTTTTTCCTTCAGGTATCAAGCCTGATGCGGTGCGCGCGAACATCGCGCTGCTGCGTGACGCATCGCTGATTGTCCCGCTAGTTGCCATCGGCGGCATAAACGCGGAAAATGCCGCGCCACTGATTGCAAACGGCGCATCGGCGCTGGCGGTGATTTCCGCCGTGCTCAAGGCCGAAGATCCGGGCGCCGCCGCCCGTGAAATTGTCCAGCTATTCGAAAAAAGGAAGCCATGACCGACTCATCCACCCTGTTCCAGCAAGCCCGCCAGCACATCCCCGGCGGCGTCAATTCCCCTGTGCGCGCCTACAAGGGTGTGGGCGGCGACCCGGTGTTTTTCAAAAAGGCCGAAGGCGCTTATTTGTGGGATACGCAAGGCAGGCAATATATTGATTATGTGGGCTCCTGGGGGCCGGCCATCCTCGGCCACGCCCACCCGCAGGTCGTCAAGGCTGTTTGCGATACTGCGCAGAACGGCCTTTCCTTCGGCGCGCCCACGGAACTGGAAATACGCATGGCCGACCGCGTATGCGAACTGGTGCCGAGCATGGACAAGGTGCGCATGGTCTCCTCCGGCACCGAGGCCACCATGAGCGCCATTCGTCTGGCGCGCGGCTACACCGGCCGCGACAAGATCGTCAAATTCGAGGGCTGTTATCACGGCCACGCCGATTCGCTGCTGGTCAAGGCCGGTTCCGGCATGCTTACTCTGGGCGTGCCTACTTCGCCCGGCGTACCGGCCGACTTCGCCAAACACACCATCACCCTGGACTACAACAACCCGCAACAGGTGGAAGACACATTCAACGAACTGGGTGATGAAATAGCCTGCATCATCGTCGAGCCGGTGGCGGGCAACATGAACTGCGTGCCCAGCTCGCAGGAATTCCTCAACACGCTGCGCGAAGTTTGCGACAAACATGGCGCAGTGCTGATTTTCGACGAAGTCATGTCCGGCTTCCGTGTGGCCCTGGGCGGCGCGCAATCCCTGTACGGCATCACGCCGGATCTCACCACGCTGGGCAAGGTGGTGGGCGGCGGCATGCCGGTAGGCGCTTTTGGCGGCAAGGGTGAAATCATGGATCACATCGCCCCCGACGGCCCGGTGTATCAGGCCGGCACCCTGTCCGGCAACCCGGTGGCCATGGCCGCCGGGCTGAAAACCCTGGAACTGATATCGAAAGACGGTTTTTTCGACCAACTGGGCGCCAGCACCGGAAAACTCGTCACCGGGCTCAAGGCCGCCGCAGATGCAGCGGGCATCCCGTTTTTTGCGCGCTCCGTGGGCGGCATGTTTGGCCTGTTCTTCACCGACAGGGAAGACATCAGCAGCTTTGCCGATGTCATGGCATGCGATGCCGAACGTTTCAAGACTTTCTTCCACGGCATGCTCGATGCCGGCGTCAATCTGGCGCCGTCCGCCTTCGAGGCCGGCTTTGTCT
>JALXFQ010000154.1 GCA_027067235.1 Gammaproteobacteria bacterium | reverse complement strand
TGGTATGACCCGGCGTGTACAACACCCGTATCACCAGATCGCCGAGGCGTACTTCATCGCCGTCGTCTATCAGCTGATCGGCGCACTGGCTGCCGCTGTTTTTGTGCACCAGCACCTTCGCGCCGGTCTTACGCCGCAATGCGTCAGAACCGGTAACATGATCGGCGTGGATATGCGTTTCCAGTATGTAGCGCAAATCCAGGCCCAACTCGTTTATCAGCTGCGCATCGCGCTCGACCTGCTCGCGCACGGAGTCAATCAGCGCGGCTTCGCGGCTGAACTCGTCCCACAGCAGATAGGTGTATGTGCTGGTGTCTCTGTCAAAAAGTTGTCTGATTTTCATAACGCCCTCTCAACAGGTTTGCATGTTCCGCCAGGAACCGAGATTGTGCACCCTGCGGTATCCCGACTGTTCAAGAAATCGTTTCGCCATTTCGCTGCGCTGGCCGCTGGCGCAATACAGCACCACGCCCTTGTCCCGGTCGATGGCGTGCATATTCTGCGGCAGCGTCTGCAGCGGGATATTCACCGCCCCCGGCAGCGCTCCTGCGCTGAATTCCTGCGCACTGCGCACATCAACCAGCTTTGCGCCATCTGCCAGCAAGGCGCGTGTTTCTTTACAACGTTGGACTGAATCGTTCATGGCTTCCCCGTAAATAGTTATATTATTGTTTTCTAATATAGTGACGAAGCGCATTGATTTCAAGCCCGGCAAAAACCACCCCGGATCGTGGCATAATGACCGCATGCCCCAGCGCCTGAAAAATATCCCCTTGCTGAAGCCCTTTTACCCGGTGGTCGCGCTGGTGCTGGGCAGTTTCCGCGATTTGCTGCCGATTATTGTGGTCATCGGCTTTTTCCAGCTGGCGGTGCTGAAACAGCCCCTGCCCGATCTGTACGGCCTGCTCACCGGCGTCGCCCTGGTCACGCTGGGTCTGACCCTGTTTGTACAGGGGCTGGAAATGGGCCTGTTCCCCATCGGCGAGTCCATGGCCAGGGGATTCGCGCGCAAGGGTAATCTATTCTGGCTGCTGGCGTTTGGCTTTGCGCTGGGATTCGGCACCACCATTGCCGAGCCGGCGTTAATCGCGGTGGCCGGTGAAGCCGCCAAAGTGGCCGCCACCGGCGGCATGATTACCGACACGCCGGTGGAACGCTCCAGCTACGCATGGGGCCTGCGACTGACCGTGGGGCTTTCGGTGGGCGCGGCAATCGCACTGGGCGTGCTGCGCATCATCCGCGGCTGGCCTATTCAGCACCTGATCCTGGCGGGCTATCTCGGCGTGATACTGATGACCTTTTTCGCGCCGCCGGAAATTATCGGCATCGCCTACGACTCCGGCGGCGTCACCACTTCCACCATCACGGTGCCGCTGGTCACCGCCCTGGGCGTGGGGCTGGCTTCATCCATTCGCGGGCGCAACCCGGTCACTGACGGCTTCGGCCTGATCGCGTTCGCCTCGCTGACCCCGATGATTTTTGTCATGGCCTACGGCATGATACGAACCCTGTGAACAAAACATGAACTGGCTCGAGCACTTCTTTTCTGATCTGGGCACTACCTTGCGAGATGTATTGCCGATCGCTGCTGTGCTGGTTTTTTTCCAGCTTTTCGTATTGCGCAGACGCGTCGCCAACCTGCCCCGGCTACTGACCGGCTTTGGCTTCGTCATCATTGGCATGGCGCTGTTCCTGCAAGGGCTGGAACAGGCGCTTTTCCCCCTCGGCAAACTCATGGCGCAACAGCTCACCGACCCCGGTTTTCTGTTTGCCGGCGCAGCGCCCGCCAGCACGCACTGGAGCGATTATTACTGGATTTATGTATTCGGCTTCGCCATTGGCTTTGCCACCACCGTAGCCGAGCCGGCCCTGATCGCGGTGGCGAGAAAAGCCAATCAGGTATCTGGCGGCGCCATCGGCGTACTGGGTCTGCGCTACGCCGTGGCCATGGGCGTCGCGGTGGGTATTTCTCTGGGCTGCTTCCGCATCATTACCGGCACGCCACTGCAGTGGTACATCATCGCCGGTTATGTGGTGGTTCTGCTGCAAACACTGACAGCGCCGAAGATGATTGTCGCGCTGGCTTACGACTCCGGCGGCGTCACCACGTCTACCGTGACGGTGCCGCTGGTCACTGCGCTGGGCCTGGGTCTGGCCTCCACCGTGCCCGGCCGCAGCCCGGTCATGGACGGCTTTGGCCTGATTGCCTTCGCCAGTCTTTTCCCGATCATGTCGGTACTGGGCTACGCCCAGCTTGCCGAATGGTGGATCAACAGAAAATCTGTCAAAGCACAGGAGAATGAAAATGCACTTTAAACTGATTATCGCCCTGGTGGAGGACGAACTTTCCTCGCAGGTCATCAAGGCAGCGCGCGATGCCGGCGCGCTGGGCGCAACGATCATTTCCTCGGCGAGGGGCGAGGGACCCCGTGATCAAAAAACCTTTTTCGGGTTGAAACTGGAATCACAGCGCGATGTGATACTGTTTCTGGTGGAAGAGCATCTGGCGCGCTCCATACTGGAACTCATCGAACAGGCGGGAGACATGGATCAACCCGACACCGGCATTGCCTTTCAGGTTGACGTGGAGGACGCTGTTGGCATCGCGCCGCAGGTGAAAAAACTGACCGAGATAGTGGAGGAGGAATTATGAGCGCACAACCACTGGTTCGCGTACGCGACATCATGAAAGTAAAATTCGACGTAGTGGACCGCATGGCCACCGTTTCCCAGGCCCTGTGTGAGATGGAACACAAGGAAACCAAATGCCTGATCGTCGAAAAAGCCCACGAAAACGACGAATACGGCATTTTGCTGGTATCCGACATCGCCCGTCAGGTACTTGCCCGCGATCGTTCGCCCGAGCGCGTCAATGTGTATGAAATCATGGAGAAACCGGCCGTAACCGTACACCCTGACATGGACATCCGCTATGCAGCCAGACTGTTCAATCATTTCCATTTGTCGCGTACGCCGGTAGTGGAAAACCGGCGCGTAATCGGCATTATCAGCCTCACGGACATGGTGCTCAAGGGGTTGCACAAGAAGTGTGACATCTGAATCAAGCCGACTTTCTCCACCACAGGGACCGGTTGTTGGCGGGCATGGGCACGTCACCTTCCAGATCCAGGCCCGCTGCGCGCGCCAGCGCATCCACCGCCTCGAAGTCGCGGATGCCGCTTTGCGGATCGCGCTGTTTCAGCCACTGGTCAAACTGTTCGTTGCTCGGCTCCAGTGGCCGGTTGGCATAGCGAAACGGTCCATACAAATACAGCACTCCACCCGTCTCCAGTACCTTCTCCGCCAGATCAAACAGGGCCTTCACGCCCTGCCAGGAAACAATATGGACGGTATTAATGCACACCAGCGCCCCGCAGGATTCCTGCGGCCAGGTTTTCTTGTTGAGCAAATCAATTTCCAGCGGCTTACGCAGATTGACCGCACCAGAGCGTTCACGCCATGCCTCAATACTTGCAACCGTTCCCGGCTGATCGCTGGGCTGCCAGGCCAGATGCGGCATGTGCTCACTGAACCAGGCCGCGTGCTGGCCGGTACCGCTGCCAATTTCCAGCACGGTGGCGGTTTCCTTCAACAAGGGCGCCAAAACCTCTAGAATGGGCTGACGGTTGCGCTCGCAGGCTGGCGCATATTGTTTCATGTAAGTCGAGGAGTCATTCATGCCTTATGTAAGCATACAGACTAACGCTGAACCGGACGAGTCGAAACAGGCCAGACTGTTACAGGATGTTTCGTCGCGTCTGGCCCGGGAACTGGCCAAACCGGAAAGCTATGTCATGGTCGCCATGCGGCCGCAGGCCGACATGCTGTTTGGTGGCAGTCGCGCGGATTGCGCCTTTGTCGAGCTGAAATCCATCGGCCTGCCCCACACCCAGACCACCGCGCTGGCAAAGCTGATCTGCGAACTGATGCAGCAACACCTGGGCGTACCGCCAGAGCGCACCTATGTCGAATTCAGTGACGCCGAGCGTGCGCTGTGGGGATGGAATTCAGGCACATTCTAGGGAAGCTCTTACATGGACACCGCCGCGCCATCCCTGAAAAGAACGCGGCGGCGCGGCTGTCTCCCGCTAAACCCGCAAATGTTTCAGCTCGCCGCCAAAATCGTGTTCCTTGGCCTGCTTGCCGTGCAGTTTGATCTGCAGACGCAGGTCGTTGGGTGAATCGGCATTGAGTATGGCGTCGTCGTAGGAAATCTTGCCCGCTTCCAACAGATCGAACAGGGACTGGTCGAAGGTCTGCATGCCCAGTTCTCTGGACTTCGACATGATTTCCTTGAGTTCGTGTATTTCACCCTTCAGGATCAGTTCCGAGACCAGCGGCGTATTCAGCATGACTTCTACCGCCGGCACCCTGCCCTTGCCGCTTTTTCTGGGAATCAGGCGCTGGGAAATAATGGCGCGCAGGTTCAGTGACAAATCCATGAGCAGTTGATTGCGGCGTTCTTCCGGAAAAAAGTTGATAATCCGGTCCAGTGCCTGGTTCGAGTTGTTGGCGTGCAGGGTCGCCATACACAAATGGCCGGTTTCCGAGAACACCACCGCGTGATCCATGGTTTCCTGTGAACGAATCTCGCCAATCAGAATGATGTCTGGCGCCTGACGCATGGCGTTCTGCAGACCAACAGTGAATGATTCGGTATCCACGCCCACTTCGCGCTGGGTAATCAGACAGTTTTTCGATGTATGAACAAATTCCACCGGATCTTCGATGGTCAGTATATGGCCGTAGCGGTTGTCGTTGGCGTAACCCAGCATGGAAGCGATCGACGTGGACTTACCGGAACCGGTGGCGCCCACAAAAATCACCATGCCGCGCTTGGACATGACAATGTCTTTCAGCACTTCCGGCAAATGCAGGCTCTCGATGGTCGGGATATTCATTTCTATGGTACGCAGCACCATCCCCACCTTGCCCTGCTGCACAAACACATTGACCCGGAAACGACCGATTTCCTTGGGGTAAACTGCGAAGTTACATTCATTGGTATCTTCGAAATCACGCCGGTTCTGCTCGTTCATCAGACTGTAGGCCAGATTGCGTGAGTCGTCCTCGGTAAGCGTGACATTCACCAGCGGGGTCAGCTTGCCGTCCACCTTGACGCTGGGCGGCACATCGGCCGAGATGAAAAGATCGGAAGCCCCGCGCTGCTTCATCATGATGAGCAGACCCGAAATATCCAGTTGAGAGTTTTGTTGTTCCATAGTCATTATCCTGCTGCGGCTACGCGCTGGTTTTTGAACTGACCAAACGCTGCCTTGTTTTCCGCCTTGCGCATGGCTTCGTCAACGCTGACCACGCCTTTCTGCACCAGCTCCTGCAAGGCCATGTCCATGGTGCGCATGCCAGCCGCCTGGCCGGTCTGCAGCGCCGAATAGATCTGCGGCACCTTGTTTTCCCGTATCAGGTTGCGTATCGCATGCGTATTGATGAGTATTTCGTGACAGGCTACCCGGCCACTGCCGACTTTCTTGAGCAGGGTCTGCGCAATGACCGCGCGCAGCGATTCGGACAGCATGGAGCGGATCATTTCTTTTTCTGCCGCCGGGAACACGTCGATGATACGGTCAATGGTCTTGGCCGCCGAACTGGTATGCAATGTACCGAATACCAGATGGCCGGTTTCGGCCGCCGTCATGGCCAGGCGAATGGTTTCCAGATCCCGCAATTCGCCGATGAGTATGACATCCGGATCTTCACGCAGCGCGGACTTCAGGGCGTTGGCGAAGCTGTGGGTATGCTCGCCCAGTTCCCGCTGGTTGATCAGGCAGTTCTTGCTTTTGTGAACAAATTCAATCGGGTCCTCGATGGTGAGTATATGCTCGGCCCGGTTGTCATTGATGTAGTCGATCATCGCCGCCAGGGTTGTGGACTTACCGGAACCGGTGGGGCCGGTAACCAGCACCAGGCCACGCGGCTGATCCGAAATGTTTTTGAAAATAGCCGGCGCGTCGAGATGATCCAGGGTCAGCACCTTGCTGGGGATGGTTCTGAACACGGCCGCCGTGCCACGGTCGGTATTGAACACGTTGACACGAAAGCGCGCCACATTGGGTAACTCGAACGAAAAGTCGATTTCGTATTCGTCCTCGAGCACTTTGCGCTGGCGGTCATTCATGACATCGTAGACCATGTCCTTGACCTCCTCGGCCGAAAAAGGGTCCACGTTGATTTGCTTGATACTGCCATCGACACGTATCATCGGCGGCATTGCCGAGGACATGTGCAAGTCCGAAGCATTATGCTTCACGGCAAATCCAAGAAGTTCCGTAATATCCATAGTTTGATTAAACCTTTTCGGGCTTTGGTTGCGTTATTTGCGTGACATGGAAGAGTATAGATCAGATTTCACAAGCCTCAAGGTACGCGCCTATGTCTCTGCAACTGCGTTATGAAGCCGTCAGGGAAAGAATCGAAAAAGCCCGGCGAGATACGGCCTTGAATGCCGGCGGAGTGCGTCTGATCGCGGTCAGCAAGACCCGTACCGCCGACGAAATCCGCAGCATACATGCACTGGGGCAGACGGCTTTCGGCGAAAACTATGTACAGGAGGCGCTGGACAAGATGCGCGAACTGCAGGACCTGCCCCTGCAGTGGCACTT
>JALXFQ010000153.1 GCA_027067235.1 Gammaproteobacteria bacterium | reverse complement strand
CATCTGGGCTTCAGCTGGATGGAAGGCCGCTTCAACCGCTTCAGCGGCGTTTTTGATTACGACGCGGCCAGTCCCGGCAACAACCATGTGCGGGTGGATATAGACGTGGACAGCATCGACACCAACCACGCCGTGCGCGACAAACATCTGCGCAGCGCAAAATTCTTTGATGTGGACAAATACCCGAAAGCGTCTTTTGAAAGCACCGGCTGGGAACCCAGGGGCGATGGCAAGGCGGTGCTGAAAGGCAGGTTCACCCTGCGCGGCGTGACCAAGGATATCAGCATAGACGTGACTGAAATGGGGGCCGGCAATGATCCCTGGGGCGGCTACCGGCGCGGTTTCGAGGGCACGACCACGCTGCACTTGTCCGACTATAACATGAGCAAGGCGGCGACCCTGGGCCCGGCGGCGGAAACCATCCGCATCTGGCTGTCTCTGGAAGGCGTTCTGCAGCATGGCGGCGGCATCGCCGAGTAGACCAAGACCAGCCCGGTGACAATCAAACCGCTGGTCATCAAGCGGGGGCAGGAGAGCATTCAGCCGGCTTCGATCAGCGCCAGCTTCTGCTGGCGGCTCATGGCCTTGATCTGATACTCGCGCTTGCCCGCTTCCGAGCGCGTGGCGAATGGCTCCTGATACACCAGCTCTACCGGCCGCCGGGCGCGGGTGTATTTGGCGCCGCCCCGGGCTGCGCCGTTGTGTTCCTGCAGCCGCCGCTCCAGATCAGTGGCGACCCCGGTATACAGGCTGTCGTCGGCGCAGCGGACGATATAGACGCACCAGCCCGGTTGTTTTTCCGGCATCTTTGCATGTAACCCTTGCTGTGAGACAATCCGCGCCCATTTTTCAAGACGCCTCTGGATTAACGCTGTGATTTCTACCGCCAACATTACCATGCAATTCGGCGACAAGCCGCTGTTTGAAGATATTTCCGTGAAATTCGGCAATGGCAATCGCTATGGCCTGATCGGGGCCAACGGCTGCGGCAAATCGACGCTTATGAAAATACTCAGCGGCGATCTGGAGCCCACCCACGGCACGGTTGCGGTGGATCAGGACGAGCGCGTCGGCGTGTTGAAACAGGACCAGTTCGCCTATGAGGAATTCAGCGTTATCGACACCGTCATCATGGGCCACAAGGAGCTGTGGGAGGTGAAGCAGGAGCGCGACCGCATCTACTCGCTACCGGAAATGAGCGAGGAAGACGGCATGAAAGTGGCCGATCTGGAAGTACGTTTTGGCGAGCTGGACGGCTATACCGCCGAGGCCCGCGCCGGCGAGTTGCTGCTCGGGCTGGAAATCCCCGAGGAACAGCATTTCGGCCCCATGAGCGAAGTCGCGCCCGGCTGGAAACTGCGCGTGCTGCTGGCGCAGGTATTGTTTGCCGACCCCGACATCATGCTGCTGGACGAGCCTACCAACAACCTCGACATCAACACCATCCGCTGGCTGGAAGGCGTGCTCAACGAGCGCAACAGCACCATGATTATCATTTCCCACGACCGCCATTTTCTTAACAGTGTATGTACCCACATGGCCGATCTGGATTATGGCGAGCTGCGTATCTACCCCGGCAATTACGACGACTACATGCTGGCGTCCACGCAACTGCGCCAGCGCATGCTGGCCGATAACGAAAAGAAGAAGGCGCAGATCGCCGAGCTGAAGGCTTTTGTCGCGCGCTTTTCCGCCAATGCCTCCAAGGCGCGGCAGGCCACTTCCCGCGCCAAACAGATCGAAAAAATCGAACTGAACGACATGAAGCCGTCGAGCCGGGTGAATCCCTACATCCGTTTCGAGCAGGACAAGAAACTGCATCGCCTGGCGGTGGAAGTGGAAAACCTCAGCAATGGCTGGGACGGTGATCTGCTGTTCGAAAATCTCAACATGATGGTCAACGCCGGCGAGCGCATCGCCATTATCGGCCCCAACGGCATCGGTAAAACCACTCTGCTGCGCACCCTGTATGGCGACCTGGAACCAGAATCCGGTACGGTCAAATGGTCGGAAAATGCCAAGCTGGGCTATTTCGCCCAGGACCATACGGAAGATTTCCCCAAAGACGAGTCACTGGTGGACTGGATGGAACAATGGGTGCCCGCCGACGAGGAAGACAAGGAACAGGCCGTGCGCGGTACCCTGGGGCGTTTGCTGTTCAAGAACAAGGAAACCGGCAAATCGGTGAAAGTCATTTCCGGTGGCGAACAGGGCCGCATGATCTTCGGCAAGCTGATCCTGCAAAAACCCAACATCATGCTCATGGACGAACCCACCAACCACCTCGACATGGAATCCATCGAATCCCTCAACCAGGCGCTGATCGACTACCCCGGCACCCTTTTCTTCGTCTCCCACGACCGCGAATTCGTCTCCTCCATCGCCACCCGCATTCTGGAATTCAAGGACGGCGGCATTGTCGATTTTCAGGGGACTTATGATGAGTATCTGGGGAGTCAGGGGCTGGTCTGACACACAGCCTTCATCGCTGCTGCTAGGGTAGCTCTTACATGGACACCGCCCGTTTGCCAAGTAGCTTGAGATAAACAAAAATCGTTGCAGTCTTACATCCGGCCTGTTGACGGCATCACAATGCCTGGCCTTTATGGTGTTCGCCGACGGGGCCCTATCTGATATGGGCGAGGCATCATCCTCATGAGCTTCCCTAGGTTCCATCCCGATGCGATGCTTTCATGCTTTGCTCCCAGTGCACGCCGTCGAATGGCTCGATATGGACAGATCGGACGGTGGATTCGTCCAGGCAGCGGACATTGACGCTGATGCCGTCGGGGTGTGAGCGCGGGACATAGAATGACTTGATGCCGCAGGTCTTGCAGAACAAATGCTTCGCCACGCCGGTATTGAAGCTATAGGTCTGCAGGTTTTCCTGCCCGGACAGCAGCGTGAAAGCCGAGCGCGGGACGATCAGGTGCAGAAAACCGGATTTGGAACAGATGGAGCAATTGCATTCGGTTGCATGAATGGCTTCCGGCGCTTCGACTTCAAACCTTACCGCGCCGCAGTGACAGCCGCCTGTATGAATCATGTCTGGTCTGCTCCCGCTTTTACCGTGCCATTTGGCGGCGTTTGTTCAAAGCTGCCGTATTCCAGAAAGCCCTCCGTCAGCGCCGCCGCCTGCCTGGAAAACATCAGGCCCATGTGGTTGACAGGTATGATCACGCGTTCCGCCATGCCCGCAATGCGGGTTTCTTCCAGACTGACCACGCCATCGTGGGGTTTTGGCAGTTTTGCCAGCATACAGCCGATACCCAGCGGTTTGTCCCCGGCAATCACGCCGAGCAGGTGTTGACGCGGCCATGACGCCACGCCGTGTTCCAGACTGGAGCCGCGTTTTTTGCCGATGATGATACTGCGAACCATCGGCCATTGCGACAGGCGACGCGCCACCACCGAGCCGGCAAACGGCGACCCCAGCGCCACCACGCGGCAGGGTGGGAAGTCGGGGCGGTCTTGCAGAAAGCGGTGAATCACCAGCCCGCCCATGCTGTGGCCGACGAAATGGCAGTCTGCAATGCCCTTGCGGGTCAGAAAATCATCCAGCGCCGAGGCGTTTTCGGCCATGGTTCGGGCGATGGTCTGGTAGCAGAAGCGATATGCCGTGTACCCCTGCCTTTGCAGCCGCTTTTGCATGGCTAGCAGCTGTGCGCAGGGCATGAGAATGCCGTGAATGATAACGACGGTTTTTTTCGGGCGCATGATTCAGGCCGGGTTCAGTTTGATGCGGCTATTCTACAACCCCCATTGAACCAGACGGAGAAAAACCATGAACATGAAAAGCTGTTGATGACAGGCCCTCTGATCATGCTGGCCTTCGGCGGCATGGCCTGCGCCTGCTAATGCCGAGGCGCACGGCCCCGTGTTGCGCATCGTGCACGACGTACACCGTCTGAATCATCACCCATACCGGCGCCCATACTGGCGGCGCCACCACCGCCGTTTTTTTCACCCCCTTGCCGCCCGGCCCGTGGTCTATGTGGTGAGACCCGCGCCCAGGGTGCATGTTGTGGATGACGACGACTGAGGCGCTGGCCTGAGGCCGGCGGGGGGAGTACATTGTTCTCATGCCGGCACATTATCTCGCCATTGATCAGGGTACTCACGCCAGCCGCGCCATCATTTTCGACAGTCTTGGCGGCGTGGTGGCTTCGGCGCACAGGGATGTATCGCTGCGGCGGCCTCGGCGCGGTTGGGTAGAGCAGGATGCCGACGAGATACTGAGTTCTGTTAGTAAGTGTTTACTTGAGCCCAGGCTGCGGGAAATACCTGTAGAATCTGCCGCGCTGGCGACGCAGCGCTCATCCGTGGTTTGCTGGGATCGGCAAACCGGCGAAGCCCTGATGCCGGTTCTGAGCTGGCAGGATACGCGGGCGCGGGCGTATCTGGAATCATTGCAGGACAGGGCCGCGATCGTGCGCGAAAAGACCGGCCTGTTGCTGTCGCCCCATTATGGCGCCAGCAAACTGCGCTGGTGCCTCGAACATGTGCCGCAAGTGGAAAGCGCCCGGCGCGAAAACCGGCTGTGCGCCGGGCCGCTGGTTTCCTGGCTGCTGTTTCATCTGCTCGACGGCCAGCCTTTCATTTGCGACCCGGCCAATGCCGGCCGCACCCTGTTGTTCAACCGCCAGACTCTGGACTGGGATGATGAACTGCTCCACTGGTTCGGCCTGAGCCGCGATTATCTGCCAACCTGCACGCCGACGCTAAACAGCTTCGGCAATCTGGCCGCAACCCGAATACCGCTGCGCATAGCCACCGGCGACCAGCCAGCGGCGCTGTATGCCTGCGGTGGAATTTTGCCGCAAACGGCGTATATCAATATCGGCACTGGCGCCTTTGTTCAGCGCGCCTTGACGCCGGGCTCTACCGTGCCGCGCGGTTTACTGGAAAGCGTGCTTTATCATGATAAAAAATCAACCGTACGGATGATGGAGGCCACGGTCAACGGCGCCGGCGCGGCCCTGTCATGGCACCTGAAAAACACCGGTCTCGAAGGTGAGGGAGAAAAGTTATCTGAATGGTTGATTGACGTGGCCGAGCCGCCTTTGTTTCTGAACGGCGTTGGCGGCCTTGCCGCGCCTTACTGGCGACCCGGTTTCCAGTCGGCATTTGTCGGCGCAGGCAATGCCACAGAGCAGGCGGTCGCCGTTGCCGAAAGTATCATTTTCCTGCTGATAGAAAACCTGAACAGGATGCGAGACGCCATCGGGAAAGAACGGGAAATCGTCGTCAGTGGCGGGCTGGCGCAAGTTGATCCGCTATGCCGGAAACTGGCGGATCTGTCGGGCGTGGCGGTGTTACGCTACGCCGAACACGAGGCTACCGCCAAAGGCGCCGCCTGGCTGCTGACCGAACGGAGGCGGTCGTGGTGCGAAAAACCCCGGTGTTTTCAGCCGCGGGAAAACCATGCGCTGAAAGACCGTTTTGGCCGCTGGCGCGAGGCCATGGCGCAGGTGTTGGCGATTGCGGATGCCTGAACTGCACCCGAAACTGCTGGAATAACTACGGCGTCAGGTTTTCTGGTAAATCTCGGCGCCCTTTTTCTTGAACTCTTCCGCCTTCTCCTGCAGGCCCAGTTCCAGCGCTTCCTGTTCGTCCGCCGCCTTTCTGGCAGCGTAATCCCGCACATCCTGGGTAATCTTCATGGAGCAGAAATGCGGTCCGCACATGGAGCAGAAATGCGCCACCTTGGCGGAATCTTTGGGCAGGGTCTCGTCGTGGAAATCGCGGGCTTTTTCCGGGTCGAGGCCGAGGTTGAACTGGTCTTCCCAGCGGAATTCAAAACGCGCCTTGCTCATGGCGTTGTCGCGCAGCTGCGCGCCGGGGTGGCCTTTGGCCAGATCGGCGGCGTGGGCGGCGATCTTGTAGGTAACAATGCCCTCGCGCACGTCATGCTTGTTGGGCAGGCCCAGGTGTTCTTTCTGGGTGACATAGCACAGCATGGCGGTGCCGTACCAGCCGATCTGCGCCGCGCCGATGGCAGAGGTGATGTGGTCGTAGCCGGGGGCGATGTCGGTGGTTAGCGGGCCGAGGGTATAGAATGGCGCTTCGAAGCAGTCTTGCAACTCCTTGTCCATGTTCTCCCTGATCATCTGCATGGGCACATGACCGGGGCCTTCGATCATCACCTGCACGTCGTGTTCCCAGGCGATTCTGGTCAACTCGCCGAGGGTTTCCAGTTCGGCGAACTGCGCGGCGTCATTGGCGTCGGCGACGGAGCCGGGACGCAGGCCGTCGCCGAGCGAGAAGGACACGTCATAAGCCTTCATGATCTCGCAGATTTCCTCAAAATGGGTGTAGAGGAAGTTTTCCCTGTGGTGCGCCAGACACCATTTCGCCAGTATCGACCCGCCGCGCGAGACGATGCCCGTGACGCGGTTGGCGGTCAGCGGCACATAGCGCAGCAGCACGCCGGCGTGGATGGTGAAATAGTCCACGCCCTGTTCGGCCTGTTCGATGAGGGTGTCGCGGAACATTTCCCAGCTCAGGTCTTCGGCCTTGCCGTTGACCTTTTCCAGCGCCTGGTAGATGGGCACGGTGCCGATGGGCACTGGCGAGTTGCGCAGTATCCATTCGCGGGTTTCGTGGATGTTCTTGCCGGTGGACAGATCCATCAGCGTGTCGCCGCCCCAGCGCGTGGACCAGACCATTTTTTC
>JALXFQ010000152.1 GCA_027067235.1 Gammaproteobacteria bacterium | reverse complement strand
GACAGCCTGTGCATGACCAAGCTGGATGTGCTGGACGGGCTGGAAACCATCAAGATCTGCACGGCCTACGACGTGGATGGCGAGCGCATGGAGGTTTCGCCTTCCGGTTCGCTGGCCAACTGTAAGCCGGTGTACGAAGAAATGCCGGGCTGGCCGGAGTCTACCGCGGGCGTCACCGACCCCGACGCCCTGCCGGAAAACGCGAAAGCCTATCTGGCCCGCATCGAAGCTTTGACCGATACCCGCATCAGCATCATATCCACCGGGCCCGATCGCAGGGAAACCATGATTGTAGAGCACCCGTTTGATTGACGCGATATACTGGCCAAAAGCGTTGTTTCTTTAACGGAGCAGGGGGAGTATAGTCCGGGTTTTTGTGGCTGGCGCGTCAGAAACGCCGGTCTTTGTATAGCCTTTCCGGCCACCCGCATGAAGCAAGTGGTGCCGAGGAGAGGACTTGAACCTCCACGGGGTTACCCCCACTAGCACCTGAAGCTAGCGCGTCTACCAATTCCGCCACCTCGGCAAAAACATCTGAAACCAGCGTTTTTGAAGAGCGCGAACTCTACTGTTAGAAAAAAACCATGTCAACGGAGAAACCTCCAATTTTTAATACCGATTCTGAAAAGAAAAAAGAGGCCGGACGCTATCAGCATCCGGTTCCGAGCCGCAATACCATCCTGTCCTTCCTGGCTCACAAGGGCGCTCAGACTTTTGAACAGATCGCCGCGGGTCTGGAAGTGACTGGCGAGCGCGATCTCGACGGCTTCGACAAACGCATCAATGCAATGATTCGTGATGGTCAGCTCAAGCTCGGGAAAAAGGGCAAGCTGACGCCCATGGGCGAAGTGGCCACTGTTTCCGGCCGCGTCATCGGCCATGGTGACGGTTTCGGCTTTCTGGTGACTGACGAAGGCGGCGAAGACGTGTTTCTCACTCGCCGCACCATGCGTGAAGCCCTGCATGGCGACCGCATCGAAGTGCGCATTACCCGCACCCGTGATAAAGGCAAGACCGAAGGCCGTCTGGTGGAAGTGCTGGAGCGCCGCTCGCCGGAGATCGTTGGCCGCTATGAGGCGGACGATCGCGGTGGCAAGGTGATTCCGGACGATCCGCGCATCTCCCAGCCGCTGTTTCTCGACAGTATTCCGGCTGATGTGGAAGACGGGGATACGGTGGTGGCGCGCATTACGCAATATCCCACAGCGCGCGCCGGCATGCGTGGCGAGATCGTCGAAGTCATGGGCAATACCGATGATCCCCGCGTCATCGCCGATATTGCCCTGCGCAAGAACGACATTCCCGTGGACTGGTCGAAAGCGGCGCTGAAACAGGCCAGAACACTGGCCGGAACCAGAATAGAACTGACGCCGGGACGCGAAGATCTGACATCTCTGCCGCTGATTACCATCGACGGTGAGGACGCCAGGGATTTCGACGACGCGGTATATGCGGAAAAAACCGCTGACGGCTGGCTGCTGAAAGTCGCCATTGCCGATGTTTCCCACTATCTGGAGAAGGGCAGTCCGCTGGACGAGGACGCCGGGGAGCGCGGCAATTCGGTGTATCTGCCCGGTCGCGTGGTGCCCATGTTGCCGGAAGTGCTGTCCAACGATCTGTGTTCGCTGCGGCCTGATGTGGATCGACTGGCGCTGACCTGCAGCATGCAGATATCCGGCAGCGGCGAGATACTGTCCAGCGAGTTCAGCGATACGCTGATTCGCTCTGCGCGCCGCTTTACCTATACCGAAGTGGCGGATATTCTGTCCGGCGAAACCGACGCTGCAGGCGAATCGAAAGCGGTCATGCAGTCGTTGCGGGCCCTGCAGGATGTGGCGACGGCTTTGCGCGAGCGCCGTTTTGCTCATGGTTCCATGGATCTGGACCTGCCGGAAACGCGCATCGTCATCGGCGAGGATGGCGAAGTGGAAGCGGTGGTGCCGGTGGAAAGAACGCTGGCACACCGTCTTATCGAGGACTGCATGCTGGCGGCCAACGTGTGCGCGGCGCGCACCATCGAAGACGCCGGCGTGGCGGGCATTTATCGCATTCATGACGACCCCAAACCGGAGAAAATCGAAGACCTGCGCGCCTTCCTGGCCGAGCTGGGTCTGACCGTGACCGGCGGCGAAGAACCGAAAGCGGCGGATTTCATGCGCCTGATCCGGACGGCGAAAGACCGGCCGGATGCGCATGTGATCCAGACCGTGATATTGCGCAGTCTGGCGCAGGCCCGCTATGACACCGAAAACGCCGGCCATTTTGCGCTGAATTTCGATGACTACACCCATTTCACCTCGCCCATCCGGCGCTATCCCGACCTGATTGTTCACCGCATACTGAAAAAGCTGGTGAGAAACGGGAAAACGCCCTATCCGGAGCGCGACCGGCTGCAATCCATCGCCGAGCATTGCTCCATGACAGAACGCCGCGCCGATGATGCCGTGTATGAGGTCATCCGCAAGCTCAAGGCGCGTTATCTGGCAAGTCATGCCGCCCACCTGTTCGAGGGCGTGATTACCCATATCGCCAGTTTTGGCGCTTTCGTGGAACTGCGCGAAGTATTTGTGGAAGGCCTGTTGCATGTGACCGAAATGGGTAATGACTATTTCGTACACGACCCGCTGCATCACCGTCTGGTGGGGGAAAGAACGCGGCACACTTATCGCATCGGCGACCTGGTGAATGTGCGCGTGGTGCGGGTCAATCTGGACGATGGCAAAGTCGATCTGGCGCTGGATGAAAGCGTCATGGACGACAGGCTCAGACAGCCCGCCAAAGCGAAGAAAAAGCGCCGCCATGCAAAATCTGCGCAGAAACCCGCCTCCAAAGCCGGGAAAAAGGCTGATACCCATCCGAAGTCAAAAAAATCACGCGGGCGGAAACGGCGCAGGGCATGAAGCGCGGGTCGGAGCGAAAATCCCGTACGCGTCAGGCCGAGACCGTCTGTGGTATCCATGCCGTTTCCGCCTTGCTGTCGGCGCGGCCGCAGGATATCTACAGGCTCTGGGTGGAATCCGGCAACCACAATTCGCGCGTGGCGGAACTGGTTCATCAGGCCCGTGACCTCGGTCTGGTCGTTGTCGAGACCGAGCGCCGGCGGCTGCAGCGGCTCAGCGGCGAATTGCGCCACCAGGGTATCATAGCCGAAGCCGCGCCCGCGCCGGTGCGCAATGAGCAGGATCTGGCCGCGGCTGTGGCCGAGCTGCCCCGGCCTTTTTTACTCATTCTCGACGGCGTGGAAGACCCGCATAATCTCGGCGCCTGTCTGCGCGTGGCCGATGGCGCCGGGGTTGACGGCGTCATTGTCCCGCGCGATCACGCCAGCCCGGTTACGCCGCTGGTCAGGCGCGTGGCGGCGGGCGCGGCGGAATCGGTGCCGGTGTATCGGGTCGGCAATCTGGCGCGAGCTATCCAGCAGTTGCAGCAACAGGGCGTGTGGGTGATTGGCAGCAGCGACCGCGCCGGCCAGTCCCTGTACCAGACCGATCTGCGTGGCCCGCTGGCGCTGGTGCTGGGCGCCGAGCAGAAAGGCCTGCGCAAACGCACTGAAACATTGTGCGACGCGCTGGTCAGTCTGCCCATGGCCGGCCGGGTCTCGAGCCTGAATGTCTCGGTGGCGGCGGGCGTCTGCCTGTACGAGGCAGTGCGCCAGCGGCAGGGTGAAACAACATGAAACCGGGGTCGTGGGCAGGCCTGATGCTGATGCTGGCGGGGCAGGCCTGGACCATGCCAGCAGCGGCTGATCCGGGGCAGGGCGTGCTGCCGCCGGTTTCCCGGCACACTGTCCGGTCCTGTCCGCCGCACTGTGTCACGCCGCTTTCTCCGCACCCCGATGTGCGTACCGTGGACGCGGCCGAATTGCAGCGGCTGCAGTTATCGGGCAAGACGCTGATCATTGACGTGCGGCGACGCGGTATCATCCGCCAGACCGGCACAATTGCTGGCGCAGTGTCCGTGCCGTTCTACGAAACGGGTTTGCGCTACGGCGCCGACCCGGTGCTGCACGAAAGCCATCTGCGGCACTTCGGCGTCCGCCGCGTGGATGGACGCACTCTGGATTTCAGTCATGCCCGAACATTGCTGTTTTTTGACAACGGCATCCGCGATGGCGCGGCCTTGCGTAACATACGCACTCTGCTGGGGCTGGGCTACCCGGCCAGAAAACTGCTCTGGTATCGCGGCGGCATGAGCGACTGGCTGCTGGCGGGTCTGCCTGTCTCGAAAGGAGGCCTCCATGGCCCTGAGTGACGCCGCGTTTCGCATGGAGACCGAACAACTGCTGGAGCAACTGTCGCAACGCCTGCTGGCGGAAAACACAGTGCTGGTCAGCGCCGAAAGCTGCACCGGTGGCTGGATTGCCCAGCTCGCGACGTCACGGCCCGGCAGCAGCGCCTGGTTCGATCGCGCCCATGTTACTTATTCCAACCAGGCCAAGCAGGACATGCTGGGCGTGTCGGCGCAGACCCTGCAGCGCCATGGCGCGGTCAGCGAGCAGACCGTGTCGGAAATGCTGGCAGGGGCCCTGGCCAGCGTGGGACGCAAGGCCGTGGCGGTGGCCGTTTCGGGCATTGCCGGGCCCACGGGCGGCAGTCCGGAAAAGCCGGTAGGCACGGTTTATATTGGCTGGATGAACAGCGCCGGGCAGTCGCGTATCCAGCGATTCCGGTTTGCTGGTGACAGACGCCAGGTGCGCATGCAGAGCGTGCTGGAAGCCCTGCGCGGGCTGACCGGGGAGTCGTCGATTTGTTGAATTTTCCATTGGGCTGACCGGGCGAGTCGAGTAAACTTCCGTGTTGAATTCCGGCGCCTTGCGTTATGGCGCCATGGTTAACCACAGGGGAATTGGGTAATGGATGCAAACAAAGACAAGGCGCTGACGGCGGCGCTGGGCCAGATTGAACGCCAGTTTGGCAAAGGCTCTATCATGCGCCTCGGCGATGAAGACATATACAAGGATATAGCGGTTGTTCCCACCGGCTCGCTGAATCTGGATCTGGCACTGGGCGTGGGTGGATTGCCGCGCGGCCGCGTGATCGAGATTTATGGCCCCGAATCATCCGGCAAGACCACGTTGACCCTGCAGGTGATTGCCGAAGCGCAGAAACTCGGCGGCACCGCGGCGTTCATCGACGCTGAGCACGCTCTCGACCCGCAATACGCCCGACGTCTGGGCGTGAATACCGACGATCTGCTGGTGTCGCAGCCGGATACGGGTGATCAGGCGCTGGAAATACTCGACATGCTGGTGCGTTCCGGCGCGGTGGATATCGTGGTGGTGGACTCGGTGGCGGCGCTGACGCCGAAAGCCGAAATCGAGGGCGACATGGGCGACCATCACGTGGGCCTGCACGCGCGTCTCATGTCCCAGGCCCTGCGCAAGCTGACGGCCAATATCAAGCGTTCCAATACGCTGGTCATATTCATCAACCAGATACGCATGAAAATCGGCGTCATGTTCGGCAATCCGGAAACCACCACCGGTGGTAACGCGCTGAAATTCTACGCTTCGGTGCGCCTTGACATACGCCGCATCGGCGCTATCAAGAAAGGGGATGAAGTGGTTGGCAACCAGACCCGGGTGAAAGTGGTCAAGAACAAGGTGGCGCCGCCATTCAAGCAATGCGAATTCGACATCCTGTATAACGAGGGTATTTCCCATGAAGGCGAACTGATTGATCTGGGCGTCAAGCACGGCCTGGTGGAAAAATCCGGCGCCTGGTACAGCTACAATGGCGAGCGCATCGGTCAGGGCCGCGACAATGTGCGCGCCTGGCTGAAAGAGAACCCGGCTGTGGCGGAGGAGCTGGAAAGCCGCTTGCGCGATGAACTGGGTATCGGCGCTTCAGACGACGAACCCGGGGCTGAAGTGACCACGGAGGATGCCTGATTCCGCTTCATGACTGATGCTCGGGCGGCGGCGCGCAATGACGCCATACGTTGTCTGGCCCGGCGCGAATATGGCGTCTGGGAACTGGGACGCAAGCTGCGGCAGAAGGGCCACGACAGCGATCTGGCGCAATCGGTGCTGGATGATCTCGCGAAGGCCGGGCTGTTGTCCGATCAGCGATATGCGGAAGCGCGGGTTAACAGCCTGAAAAACCGTGGCTATGGCCCGCAGCATATCCACATGGAACTGCGCGACAAACATATAGACGAGCGCGTGGCCGCAGCGGTGCTGCAGCAGCCGGCTGGCTACTGGGCAGCGCTGGCGAGCAGAGTGCGTGAAAAAAAATTCGGCCCTGAACAACCGAAAGACTTCCGGGACAGGGCCAGACAGATGCGTTTTCTGCAATACCGCGGATTTTCGCGCGAACAGATAGAGCAGGCGATGAGCGACCATACAATCGAATGAAAAGTGCTGAAATAAGAAACCGTTTTCTGGCGTATTTCCAGCGTCACGGTCACGAAATCGTCGCGTCCAGTTCGCTGGTGCCCGGGAATGATCCGACATTGCTGTTTACCAATGCCGGCATGGTGCAGTTCAAGGACGTGTTTCTGGGCCGGGAGCAGCGCCCCTACACCCGCGCCACCAGCGTACAGCGCTGTGTGCGCGCCGGCGGCAAGCACAACGATCTGGAAAACGTCGGCTATACCGCGCGTCACCATACATTTTTTGAGATGCTGGGCAATTTCAGCTTCGGTGACTATTTCAAGCATGACGCCATACGCTACGCCTGGGATCTGC
>JALXFQ010000151.1 GCA_027067235.1 Gammaproteobacteria bacterium | reverse complement strand
TGGTCCGGTCTGGTCCAGCAGTACGGCGTGCAGGGCAAGCAGGAACCGGCTCTGA
Organism: Gammaproteobacteria bacterium; assembly: GCA_027067235.1. Classification (GTDB taxonomy): domain Bacteria; phylum Pseudomonadota; class Gammaproteobacteria; order QOAV01; family QOAV01; genus QOAV01. The sequence continues at coordinate 2,247 of JALXFQ010000151.1, read as the reverse complement.
CCCGGGACAGGGATCTTGGTTTCGGCGGGCAACTGACAGCGAGTGTGTTCCGTATGCCTGCGCCGGCATCCGACAAGCCGTCTGTGCGAAGTGTTGATCTGGCGGACAGGGGCCATGCCGTGGTCAAGCTGAACAGGGTGCTGGACGCCGACCCGGCGAAGGCGAGCGAAGCCGACAGGGCGCAGATCAGCTCCCTGTTACAATCGCGTTTCGGCGCCGAATTCTTTACCGCCTATCGCAAGGCCCTGCGCCAGCGTGCGGATATCGAACTGAATGTGTCCGAATAGATCCCTCAACCCTCGAGCCAGCCGGGGCCGATGCCGACCGTATTGAAGCCGCCGTCCACATAGGTGATTTCGCCGGTGATGCCGGATGCGAGGTCAGAGCACAGAAACGCTGCTGTATTGCCCACTTCGTCAATGGTGACGCCGCGGCCCAGCGGCGTGCTCTTTTCGTAGAACTTCATCATTTCCTTGAAGCCTTTGATGCCCATGGCGGCGAGGGTCTTGATGGGTCCGGCGGATATGGCGTTGACCCGGATGCCTTCCGGGCCGAGACTTTGCGCCATGTAGCGTACATTGGCTTCCAGGCTGGCCTTGGCCAGCCCCATGACATTGTAGCCCGGCATGGATCGCACGGAGCCGATATAGGAAAGGGTCAGCAAAGCGCCCTGGCGGCCCTGCATCATGGGCCGCCCGGCCTTGGCCAGAGCGGCGAAGGAATAGGAACTGATCTCGTGCGCGATATTGAAGCCGTCGCGGGTGACGGCGTCGAGATACAGGCCTTCCAGTTCATTGCGCGGCGCAAAGCCGACCGAGTGTATGATGATGTCCAGTCCATCCCATTGCCTGCCCAGTTCGCTGAACACGTCGCTGATCTGTTCATCACTGGCGACATCGCAGGGCAGTACGATGGACGTGTCGGTCTGCGCGGCCATTTTGTCCACGCGGCCTTTCAGTTTTTCGGTCTGATAGGTGTAAGCCAGTTCCGCGCCCTCGCGATGCATGGCCCTGGCGATGCCCCAGGCGATGGAGCGTTCGCTGGCGGCGCCAACGATGAGCGCTTTTTTTCCGTCAAGAAAACCCATATTTCGTCCTCGTGTTGCTGATGTGGCCTACCTTAAAACATGCCCGGTCCAATTTGAACTTTTATCCGTCAAACCATGAAACCGGAGGCCAAGGACTGATAGAATCCGGCTTGGTTTTCAATCGGGGGTTGCGGGTGATATTCCGACTCATCTGGACATGGCTGTTGCTGGTTTTCGCCGTCGCCGCTGATGCCGCCTGGAATAATCCCTATCCCCCCGAAGAAAGCACGCAGAACATTTTCTACAGCTCTTTCGGCGAGCGCCCCAATCATCTGGATCCGGCGCGTTCCTACAGCTCCAACGAAATCACTTTTACCGGCCAGATTTATGAGCCGCCGTTGCAGTATCATTATCTGAAAAGGCCCTATGAGCTGATACCGCTGGCAGCGGAATCCATGCCGCAGACCATCTATCTGGGTTCAGACGAGCAGCCGCTGGGCGAAACTCCCGCTGCAAAAGACATCGCCTACACCCTGTACCGGATACGCATTCGCCCCGGCATTCTGTATCAGCCCCATCCGGCGTTCGCGCGGGATGTATTCGGTTCGCCCCGATATCTGGACATGGGGCGCCAGCGTCTGCGTGGCATCAACCAGCTGTCGGATTTCAGGGAAACCGGCACACGTGAACTGGTTGCTGCTGATTATGTGTATGAAATCAAGCGTCTGGCGCACCCGGCCCTGCAGTCGCCCATCTTTGGCCTGATGTCCGAATATATCGTCGGACTAGCGGATTTTGCCAAGACCCTGCAAACCGCCTGGGATGCACTGAAAAAGCAGAAGGGCGAAAACGCTTTTCTGGATTTGCGGCGCTATGAGCTCGAAGGCGTTCGCGCCACTGACCGTTATACCTACGAGATAAAAATACGCGGCAAATATCCGCAAATGAAATACTGGCTGGCCATGCCGTTTTTTGCGCCCATGCCGGTGGAGGCCGACCGCTTCTACTCGCAGCCCGGGATGAAGCAGAAGAACATTACCCTGGACTGGTATCCGGTGGGCACCGGGCCGTATATGCTGACGGTGAACAATCCCAATCGTAAGATGGTACTGGAGCGCAACCCCAATTTTCGCGGCGAGCCCTATCCGTCGGAAGGCGAGCCGGGCGATGCGGCAGAAGGCCTGCTGAAAATGGCGGGTAAAAACATGCCGTTCATTGAC
>JALXFQ010000150.1 GCA_027067235.1 Gammaproteobacteria bacterium | reverse complement strand
GGCAAAGGTCAGGGCATGCTGTTCGGCGATGCCGACATCAAAATAGCGCTTAGGATATTGCTCTCGAAACGCCGACAGGCCAGAGCCTTCGCACATGGCCGGGGTAATGGCGACCAGCTTTTCGTCAGCTGCCGCCATGTCCAGAATCCAGTCGGAAAACACGTCGGTGTAGGTTTTACCCGACGATTTGCCGCCCATTTTCCCGGTTTCCGGGTCGAACGGCGAAACGCCGTGGTAGACGCAGGGATCCACTTCGGCGGGATCAAAGCCCTTGCCTTTTTTGGTGACGACATGCAGGAAACGCGGGCCTTTCTTGCTTTTGAGATTGCGCAGTGTTTTGACCAGCGTTTTCAGGTCGTGCCCGTCCACCGGGCCGATGTAATAAAAACCCATTTCCTCGAACAGGGTGCTGGGCATGAGCATGCCTTTCATGTGTTCTTCCCAGCGCTTGGCCAGTTCCGCCACCGGCGGGGCGGTGCCCAGCACCTTCTTGCTGCCTTCACGCACCGTGGTGAAGGCGCGGCCGGACAGCACCCGCGCCAGATAGTTGGACAGGGCGCCGACATTGGGTGAAATGGACATGTCATTGTCGTTGAGGATGACCAGCATGTCGGTCTGCATGCCGCCGGCGTTGTTCAGCGCTTCGTAGGCCATGCCGGCGGACATGGCGCCATCGCCGATGATGGCGACCACCTGACGGGATTCGCCCAGTTGTTCGGCCGCTACCGCCATGCCCTGGGCGGCGCTGATGGAGGTGCTGGAATGGCCGGCGCCGAAGGCGTCATATTCGCTTTCGTCACGGCGCAGAAAGCCGGACAGGCCGCCTTTCTGACGCAGGGTGGACATGCGCTGCTTGCGGCCGGTAAGTATCTTGTGTGGATAGGCCTGGTGCCCGACATCCCACACCAGTCTGTCTTCCGGGGTGTCGAAAACATGGTGCAGGGCGATGGTCAGTTCCACCGTGCCGAGGCCTGCCGCCAGATGGCCGCCAGTGCGGGAAACACTGCCAATGAGAAAACGGCGCAGTTCACCAGCCAGCTGCCTGAGCTGGTCCATGGACAGCTGTTTCAGGTCATCCGGCGTCCTGACCTGATCGAGCAACGGAGTCGGGGCATGCGGCATCAGTGTTTTCGTTCAATGATGTATTTGGCCAAAGTGCGCAGTTTTTCGCCATTATCACCCAAAACCTGCAAGCTTTCGAGGGCTTCCTCGCAGAGCATCTGCGCCTCGCGCCGCGCCTGATCCAGCCCCATCAGTGAAACATAGGTGGGTTTGTTGCGTTTTTCATCAGCGCCGCTGGTCTTGCCCAGGGTGGCGGTATTGGCGGTGGCATCCAGTACATCGTCCTGTATCTGAAAGGCCAGTCCGATGCATTTGCCGTAATGATCGATTTTGTGCAACAGCCCTTCGTCGGTGACGCCGGCGCCCAGCAGGCCAAGCTGGGTGGCGGTACGAATCAGGGCGCCGGTCTTGTGAATATGCATGTTTTCCAGTTGCGCCAGTCCCAGCTCGTGATCGACCGCCTGAATATCCATCATCTGACCGCCGGCCATGCCGCGCGAGCCGGCGCTGCTGGCGAGCAGGGCGATCATGCGCGCGCGCAGCTCGCCGGCGACACTCATCTCCGGGTCGCTGGCGAGTATTTCAAACGCCAGATCATGCAGGGCGTCGCCAATGAGAATGGCGGTGGCTTCGTCGAACTGAATATGGCAGGTGGGGTTGCCGCGCCGCAGTTCGTCGTTGTCCATGGCCGGCAGATCATCGTGCACCAGTGAATAGGCATGCATGCATTCCATGGCGGCAGCAGGGCCATCCAGCTGCTCGAAGTTTGCCTGAACCGCCTCGCCCGTGAAATATACCAGTGCAGCGCGTACCCGCTTGCCGCCATTCAGGGTAGCGTAACGCATGCCCTGATGCAGCCGCGCAGGATTGATCTCGGGGCGGGGAAGGCGTTCATCGAGTGCTTTGGTAACGCGCTGTTCGGCTTCCCGTAGCCATTTGCCAGCCGCATGAGTCATCGGAAGCGGGTGGGGTCAGTCGTCGGACTCGGGCTCAAACGCCTGCAAGGTGTATTGATCGCCTTCTTTGATCAACTGTTCTATGCGCTGTTCGGCCTCGTCCAGACCCTGCTGGCAGGTGCGGGTGAGGTTGATGCCCGTTTCAAAATCCTTGAGGGATTCTTCCAGCGTCAGCTCGCCCTGTTCCAGCCGCGTAACCAGTTTTTCCAACTGGGCAAGCGCATCTTCGAAATCCGGTACTGCTGATTTAGCCTGTGACACTGGGGCGACTCCTTTTCGTTCTG
>JALXFQ010000149.1 GCA_027067235.1 Gammaproteobacteria bacterium | reverse complement strand
TTATTACGACCAAATACACCCGCAGAGATGCCCGACTTGAAGCCAGCATTCAACCCTGAAATCGCCAACTCGGGCGAACCACTGCTGGTGGATCTGTCCGACCGCGGCCTGATTCATGTCAGCGGCGGCGACGCCAGCCGGTTTTTGCAAAACCAGCTCACCAACGACATCAACAAGGTAAACACTGCCCAGGGCCAGCTTGCCGCCTGGTGTACCGCCAAAGGACGCATGCTGGTCATCTTCCGTATCTTCTGTCCCGCCGACGGCGAATATTTACTGGAGCTGCCGGCCAGCTTACTGGAATCGATCATCAAGCGGCTACGCATGTTCGTTTTGCGTTCGGATGTGACACTGTCCGCCGATGACACCCGCACCAGCTTTGCCGTCTGCGGCGACATCGCCCATGCCCTGGAGTCTCCGCCACAAGGCGATTACGCACAAATAGTCGCCGATAAACTGTCTATCATGCGTATACCCGGTGAAATACCGCGTTACCAGATAGCGGGCCCCGCTGACGCGTTGCGCGACGCCCGCGCCAGACTGGCGCAGAAAACCCGCCCGGCCAGCGGCGATCTGTGGCGCTGGCTGGACATCCAGGCCGGCCAGCCCTCGGTGTGGCCGCAAACGCAGGAGCGTTTCACCCCGCACATGCTCAACCTCGACCTGCTCGGCGGCGTCTCTTTTGAAAAAGGCTGCTACCCCGGCCAGGAAATCGTTGCCCGCACCCAGTTCCTCGGTAAGGTAAAACAGCGCATGGTACGCGGCAAAGCTTCTGCCGAAGCCGGCGTCCACCGTGGCGACGCCATATTCATTCAGGATACACCGCGCCAGGCGGCGGGCTATGTGGTGGATACAGTTCAGACGCCGGATAGCTGTGATCTGCTGGTGACGGTGAAACATGCAGCCAGCCAGAACACCGTGCGCCTGGGCGAAGCCGGTGGCCCGGTCATCGAATTGATGCCGCCGCCATACAGCATGACGGAATAGCCTTCCGTGTCTGACTCGGAACTGTTCAGGAAGCTGATGCAAGGCGTCAAGCCGCTGGAGCAGGACAGGATTCAGCCGCGCAAGCCAAAACCCGCCCCACGCCGCCATAGCGATGTTTCCAGCGCCGCCCGCCATGATGATGCGCCGTTCGAGAACCTGTTTGTCGAAACCGGCTCGCAGCTGTCCTGGACCGCGCCGGGCGTGCAGAAAACGGTCATGCGCAGGTTGAAGCAGGGCAAGTTTCCGGTGCGGGCGGAGCTGGATTTGCACGGCCTGTTCGCGCAGCAGGCGGAACGGGAAATTCGCGCCTTCATCAGCGAAGCCTCTGCCCGCGGCCTGGGCTGCGTGCGCATCATCCACGGCAAGGGGCGCGACGGGCCGGGCATCCTGAAACAGAAAACCAATAGCTGGCTGCGGCAGATGAACGCGGTGAAGGCGTTTTGTTCGTGCAAGCCGGAAGATGGCGGCACCGGGGCGGTTTATGTGTTGTTGCGGCAGGAAGCAGCGCCACAAAAAAAGCCCGGCCATCGCTGACCGGGCTTTTCTCCGTAAAACCGTCTCAGGTGTTCTGGATAACGATATTGGGAAACGCCGCTGAGTAGTCCTTGCCCTGCATGGCGAGGCGTCCGGCCGCGCGGCGGGCGATTTCCCGATAGATCTCCGCCGTGCGGCTGTCGGGATCGCCCACAACAGTGGGCTTGCCGGTATCGGCCAGCTCGCGGATTTGCTTGTCCAGCGGGATGCCGCCCAGGTAATCCACTTCTTCTTCTTCCGCCATGCGCTGACCGCCGCCTTCGCCGAAGATGTGCTCTTCGTGGCCGCAGTTGGAGCAGATGTGGATGCTCATGTTCTCCACAATGCCCAGTACTGGCACTTCAACCTTTTCAAACATTTTCAGGCCTTTCAGCGCGTCCAGCAGGGCGATGTCCTGCGGCGTGGTAACAATGACCGCGCCGGATACCGGCACTTTCTGCGCCAGAGTCAACTGGGTGTCGCCGGTGCCTGGCGGCAGGTCGATAATGAGGTAGTCCAGATCTTTCCACTGGGTATCCTTCAACAGTTGTTCCAGCGCCTGGGTGACCATGGGTCCGCGCCAGATCATGGGCGTGTCTTCATCCACCAGAAAGCCGATGGACATGATCTGCAAATGATAGGAATTGATCGGCTCCAGCGAACGGCCGTCTTTTGATTCCGGCTTGGCGCCGGAAACGCCGAGCATGCGCGGCTGACTGGGGCCGTAAATATCGGCATCCAGCATGCCCACTTTGGCGCCTTCGGCGGACAACGCAAGAGCCAGGTTGGCCGCCACGGTGGATTTGCCCACGCCGCCCTTGCCAGAGGCTACGGCAATGATGTTTTTCACGCCTTCGATGGGCTGCACGCCCTGCTGTACCGAGTGAGAAACAATCCTGGAGCTGATGTTGACACTGGCCTCGGAGACGCCGTCCAGCGCCTCGACTTTTTCTTTCAGTTGCGCGGCGAACTTGTCCTGCCAGCTTTTCGCCGGATAGCCCAGCTCCAGGTCGATATTGACCTTGTCGCCATCGATATCGATTTTCTTGACGTTCTTGCTGCTGACCGGATCGGAATCGGTATTCGGGTCAATAACCTGTTTTAATGCTTCTTTGACTTGATCTTCTGTCACTGCGGACATGATGTGTTACCTCAATGGTTGCGATTCTGTGTGGACATGCGCGCCTGCAAGTCGGGTGGAACTGGAAACACTCCCTTTTATTCAGGCATGGTGGCACAATACGCGGCCCTGCATGCAGCCGAACCTATCACAACATGGATCACAAAAGAAAAATTCTCGTTACCAGCGCCCTGCCCTACGCCAATGGCCCGATACATATTGGCCATCTGGTGGAATATATCCAGACAGACATATGGGTTCGTTTTCAGAAGATTCAAGGAAACGAGTGCCATTACGTTTGCGCGGATGATGCACACGGCACGCCGATTATGCTCAGGGCGCGCGCCGAAGGCATTACCCCGGAAGAGCTAATCGACAAGACCCATGAAGAACACAGCCGCGATTTTGCCGATTTCCAGGTGGCGTTCGACAATTATTACACCACCCATTCACCGGAGAACCGGGAAATTGCCGAAGGCATCTATCTGAAGCTGCGCGATCGCGGACATATCGAAACGCGCATGGTGAAGCAGGCTTACGATCCGCAGGCTGAAATGTTCCTGCCCGACCGTTTTGTCAAGGGCGAATGCCCGGAATGCGGCGCGGCGGACCAGTATGGCGATTCCTGCGACGCCTGCGGCTCCACCTACAGTCCCACCGATCTGAAAAACCCGGTATCGGCAGTATCCGGCGCTACTCCGGTGGAAAAGGCATCGGAGCAGTATTTTTTCAAACTCGGTCATTTCGAGGACATGTTGAGCAAATGGCTCGACAGTGGCGCGGTACAGCCGGAAATCGCCAACAAACAGAAAGAACTGTTCGAGGATGGCCTGAGAGACTGGGATATTTCCCGCAATGCGCCTTACTGGGGGTTTGAAATCCCCGATGCGCCGGGCAAGTATTTCTATGTCTGGCTGGATGCGCCCATGGGCTACATCGCCAGCTTCAAAAACCTCTGCGCCAAAACCGGGCTGGATTTCGACGAGTACTGGCGCCCGAATGAGAATGGGGACGAAACCGAACTGGTGCATTTCATCGGCAAGGACATCGCGCGTTTTCACACCCTGTTCTGGCCCGCTGTTTTGCACGCCTCCGACTACCGCCTGCCAAATTATGTGCACTGCCACGGCTTTCTCACCGTGGATGGCGCGAAAATGTCCAAATCACGCGGCACGTTTATCAAGGCGCGTACCTGGCTGGATCATCTCGACCCGGAATATCTGCGCTATTACTTTGCCGCCAAACTCGGCTCCGGCGTGGATGATATCGACCTCAATCTGGAAGATTTCAGCGCGCGGGTGAACAGTGATCTGGTGGGCAAAGTGGTGAACATCGCCAGCCGCTGCGCCGGCTTCATCAACAAGCGTTTTGATGGCAGGCTTTCGCCAACGCTGGCCGAACCGGATTTATACCAGCAGTTCGAACAGGCCGGTGATGAGCTGGCCGCGCTGTACGAAGCACGGGAATACAACCGCGCCATGCGCGAAATCATGGCGCTGGCGGACAAGGCCAATCAGTACATCGACGAGCAGAAACCGTGGGTGGTGGCGAAAGAACAAGGCAGGGAGCAGGAACTGCAGGACATCTGCTCCATGGGTCTGAACCTGTTTCGCCTGCTGACTCTGTATCTGGCGCCGGTGTTGCCGGGGCTAGCCGCCAGAGTGGAAGCGTTTTTGCCGGTCTCTCTCAGCGGCGCGGGCGCGTGGAGCGACCGTGAACCCATGCTGGATATGGAAATCAGCCCGTTCAAACACCTGATGCAGCGCGTTGATCCGAAAAAGATCGACGCCATGTTGGAAGCAAGCAGGGAAAACCTCGAACCTCTGTCAACGAAAGCCGCCAGTCAAAAGGCCGGCGTCAAAAAGGAGCCCCGGACGAAAATGACGCAAACTATCGAACCCATCGCCGACACCATTGAATACGACGACTTTGCCAAAATCGACCTGCGCATTGCCCGCATCGTCAAAGCTGCCCACGTGGAAGGCGCCGATAAACTGCTGCAATTGACGCTGGATATCGGCGAGGAAAACACCCGTAACGTATTTGCCGGTATCAAGGCCGCCTACGCTCCGGAAGATCTTGAAGGGCGTTTGACCGTCATGGTAGCCAATCTGGCACCGCGCAAAATGCGTTTTGGCCTGTCTGAAGGCATGGTGCTGGCGACGGGACCCGGCGGCGCCGATTTGTGGATTTTAAGTCCGGATGAAGGCGCCCAGCCGGGTATGCGGGTGAAGTGAGATGGTGATTGGTGATTGGTGATTGGTGATTGGTGATTGGTGATTGGTTGAAGGGTGGCGAATAATGGGCAGATACAGAATTTTTTTCACATGGATGGCTGTCACCGCCGTATTGTGCGGTTTTCTGGGCACGGCTGTCGGCTTGCTCTGGCCCGTGTTGTACGCAGCCAATGCGGCGGAAAGCGCATTTCTCCCCAAACTGCTGGGCGTGACCGGACTCATCGGCGGCGCGCTGGTAGGTCTGATGCTGGGGCTGTGGAAAGCCTCTGATCACGATGGCTGACAGCAGAACCGCAGCGCGGAGCGGGAAAATGACATCCATCAACGCACTTTCGCGCTTTTTTAGGCTACTATCGCCCAATGCGTGAATATTTTCTGATTCTGGTCAGCACCGTGCTGGTCAACAATTTCGTACTAGTGCGCTTCCTCGGTCTGTGCCCGTTCATGGGCGTTTCGCGCAAGCTGGAAACCGCTATCGGCATGGGGCTGGCGACGACCTTTGTACTGACCCTGTCATCCATCTGCTCCTATCTGGTTGAGCATTACATACTGGAACCGCTGGCACTGGAATATCTGCGCACCCTGTCGTTCATTCTGGTGATTGCCTTTGTTGTGCAGTTCACCGAAATGGTCGTGCACAAGACCAGCCCGTTGCTGTACAAGCTGCTGGGCATCTACCTGCCGCTGATCACTACCAACTGCGCAGTACTGGGGGTGGCGCTGCTGAACGTGCAGGAGCAGAATAATTTTGTCGAATCGGCATTGTACGGTTTTGGTGCGGCCGTGGGCTTTTCACTGATACTGACCCTGTTCGCCGCCATGCGCGAGCGCCTGGACGCTTCGGACACTCCCGAATCCTTCAAGGGTTCGCCCATCGCCCTGATCAGCGCCGGCCTGATGAGCATGGCGTTCATGGGCTTTTCCGGCCTGGCCTGAATAATGCTGACAGCCATCATCGTCTTCGCCGTGCTGGCCGCTGTACTTGGCCTGATACTGGGCTGGGCGTCGGTACGCTTCCATATCGAGGAAGACCCGCTGGCAGACCAGATAGATGCCCTGCTGCCGCAGACCCAGTGCGGACAATGCGGCTTTACCGGCTGCAAGCCCTACGCCGAAGCCATCGCAGCCGGCGAGGCCGATATCAATCTGTGCGCACCCGGCGGCGAGGCCGGGATCAAGGCGCTGGCCGAGCTGCTGGGCGTGGAACCGAAACCGCTGGATGACGAAGGCGCCAAACACGAATCGGACAAGATAGCAGTCATACACGAAGACCAGTGTATCGGCTGTACCAAGTGCCTGCAGGCCTGTCCGGTGGACGCCATCGTCGGCGCGGCAAAGAAAATGCATACGGTAATCGAATCGGAATGTACCGGCTGCGAGCTCTGCGTCGAGCCCTGCCCGGTGGATTGCATCGACATGGTGGACAAGAAGAAAACCGTGGACGAATGGCTGTGGCCGGAGCCGGATACGCTGCCACTGAGTCTGCGCGGCAAGCAGGACAGGGCGGCATGAGCAAGCTGCATCCCTTTCACGGCGGCCTGCATCTGGACGATTACCACAAAGATCTGTCCACCGGCCGGCCGATTGCGGACCTGCCGCTGCCAAAAAAACTCTATCTGCCGCTGCGCCAGCATATCGGCGAAGCCGCCGAGCCGGTGGTGAAGGCCGGCGACAAGGTGCTGAAAGGCGATTTCCTGGCCAAGGCCACGGGCTATATCAGCGCGCCAGTGCATGCGCCCAGTTCCGGCACCGTCATCGGTATCGAAGACCGGGTGCTGCCGCACCCTTCCGGCATCACCGGGCCGGTCGTGGTGCTGGAAACCGACGGCGAGGATCGGGCGCAGGAACGCGAGC
>JALXFQ010000148.1 GCA_027067235.1 Gammaproteobacteria bacterium | reverse complement strand
AGTTCGTCGGATATTTTCAGGTGCGACACCAGCTTCATGTTGAGGTTTTCGGCGCTGGTCACCATCGCCTGCACCGCATCCTCTATGGATACGCCCTTGTTCAGTGGCATCTGTATCACTGTCTGGGACACATTCACCACCCTTGGCTCCAGCGGCATGTCGCCCTTGTCCGCGAGCAGCGCTGGCGGCTGCATCAGGCCGCAAAGAACCACAATCAAACCCAGTTTTTTTGTCATTTTCATCATTGGTATTTCCCTGGCTATCGGGCCGGCTCAGGAATAAACTCCATCGCTCCGCTATCGGTTATTCTGAACACGCCCCGGGTTCCGGCTTTCAGCCGTAAATCCTTATGCGCCGGGCTGAGCAGTATTTCACCCGTCGCGGTAATCTTGAAACTGCCCGCGTATCCACCCGGCGTAGAGGCGCAGTTGTCGCACACCATGCTCTTGTTTTCGCCGAGCTGTTTCTCCATGCCTTCCATGCCCAGCATGGCCGCCACACCACCCATGCCAAGATTTTTTTTCGGCGCGAATTTCTGTTTCAGTTTGGCGATGGCTGTATGGCGCCTGGCCGCGCGCTCCTTGGTAATATGGGTCAGATAGGCGACCAGGTCCTTCATTTTGGCTTCTGATATCTCGTCGAAGGTGTCATCTTCGGGATCATCGTCGTGATAGCGCTTCTTGGCCTTGAATTTTTTCATCTGGTTGAACAGATAGGAACCGTACTGACCGGAAATCATGGGTATGTTTTTTTTCGGCTTGCCGGTACCGTCTTTTCTGTGACAGGTTTTACAATCTTCTTCCTTGAATGCTTTCTTTCCACGCTTCCAGTCGCCTTCCTTGAACGTGGGTATCGCCGGCAAATCCATTTCTTCCAGATTGATAGCCGCCAGATATTCGGATATGTCATGTATGTCGTCGTCGGTCATGCGCTTGATGCCGGACGACAGGGTCATGGGCGGATAATGGCGCACGCCATCCCGATAGTAGGCGGTTTCCTTGGCGAGGTATTTCGCCGTCTGACCACCCAGGCGCGGCGACAGTACACCGGCCGTGCCCTGCCCGTAAAATCCGTGACAAAGGGCGCAGCGTTTGTTGATCTTTCGGGCGTTTTCCACATCATAGGTGGCAGCCTGCGCCACTGCGCCGACCAGCAAGGCGGCAGTGATTGCTATTCGTCTCATCCATCTCTCCTGACTTGTGTTTCTCCGATATTGCTCCGGCGCGATAACTGCCGGATGGTTTATTTTCCGCGGGCGTTATCCAAACCCGTTAGAAAACGTTGTTGCGAACGGGTGGGCCGGTTTTTGGCCCACTCCGGTACTTCTTCCGGCATATCCGGCCAGGGATTGCGCGCGTAGGGATAGCTGATCCGATACCAGGAACGACCACCGTGGCAGCCGTAACAGACTTCCCCGTCTTTCCTCCCCGTTTGCTCGATGGCGTCCCTGTTCAGATAATTCACGTTATGGGCGTTGGTACGAAAAATCTCGTGGCAGACCATGCAATCATCATTGAAATCCTTCTTCACCTCATCCCAGGGTCCGGCCAGGCCGGCCATGATCTTGTAGTCGAACGCGCCATGGCACATCAGGCAGATTTGCGGGTCCACGTCTTTCATCAATGCCGGCTGCCAGTAGCGCGGGCTGACATCGCTGGATACTTCCTTGTCACCGTCGTGGCCTTCATGGCAGGTGTTGCATTTCATGTTCATGAGCTTTTTCGCCAGCGGCGTAACCAGGTGCCGGCGGTGAAAGGTGTCCTGCTCTCCCTGGTAAGAGTCCTGAGCCTGGTACCAGGCCCTGACCTGTTTTGCGGACAGTCCGGCGGGCGTTTTTTTCAGTGGCTTGCGTTTCAGGATTTCGCCGTGACAGGCCAGACATTGTTTGTCTTTTGCCTGCGCGATCGCCGGCTTGAAATGTATGGGATCCCAGCGCGCTCTTTCGTAGCTTCGGGTCGGCCCGGCGCTGGCTGTATCGACAAATGCGACCAGAAACCATATCAGGTAGACAACGGTTTTTTTCATCGTCATGCCCTCCTCAAAGGTCGCGCCGGAAGACCTGGGCACGGGATATTCTTTCCTGATCCCAGTTGGCCCAGTGATCCAGATCGGTTTTTTTCAGCTGAACCAGCACGGTATTGTAGGCAAACGAGCCCGCCGGGCTGGGGTCATTGGCAGTCAGCATGTTGGGGTTGCCGCCGCGATCTACCCGGTTCCTGTCAAGGTCCAGCCAGGTACCTTCATAAACGATCAGCACGCCGGGCATGACCCGCTCGGACAGATGCGCCAGAACCACTATACGGCCGCGGTCATTCCAGATTTCTACATTGTCGCCCGGTTCGATACCGAGTTTTTTGGCGTCGCGCGGATTGATGGTGACCTCCTGGTCGTAGGTCTCGCGCAGTATGTCGATATTGTGAAAAATCGAATGGGTGCGCAGTCGCGGGTGCGGCGTAATCAGGTGGAACGGGTATTTCTTTGTTTTCACCGGGTCGTTCAGTGATTCGGTCGGCTCGATCCATTTGGGAATGGACGGTATATGGTAGCCGTAGCGGGTTTTCTTCCAGTCGTCGACTTTCGCCAGCTCGGTACACAATATCTCAATCTTGCCCGAAGGCGTGGGCCAGGGCTCGCCCTTTTCTACATTGTCCTGAAACGCGACAAGCGGTCGATCGAACTTCACCTTGTAGATGCCATGCCTTTTGAACTCGTCCCAGGACATGGTGATGTGATTGTGCGGCATGACCTTGTTTTCCCACCAGTCACGCAGATAGGCTTCATCCGTCTGGTCGGGATTGTTCCAGTAGTCGCGGGTGGCGCGGGGGTTGTAGGCCTGCCCGAATTTGTCGCCGCCTATGCGGTAGGCCAGCTCGGTATAGACCTGGAAGTCGGTCTTGCTTTCACCCAGCGGAGCGATGACCTTGGGCCGATGGATATAGTAGTGGCCCTTGTACCAGGGCAAGGCCACGTCATGGCGCTCGAAGTGGGTGCAGATGGGAAGCAACACATCGGCAAACATGCCGGATGGGGTAATTGTCTGATCCAGGCATACCACCAGATCCAGCTTCTTGACGGCGTCAATTTCCTCATTGATGTTGGTCAGCTGATTGAACCAGTCCGAGCCCTGCCAGAACAGCCCGCGAATATTGGGCACCACGCCATCCAGTTCGTCATCCCGTGGCCAGAGACCGGCTTCCTCGCGGCTGACATGGGGGTAGTTGTTGACAATGCGGCTCCAGCGATCCGACTTGATGGAAGCAAACCAGATATTTGAATTGTCGTCATAGGGATAAGCCGTGCCTTCAGCGTGCCAGGCTTTGCCCACGCCCTCGGCACAGCCGCCGAGTACGCCAATGTTGCCGGTCATGGCCTGTAGCGCGTTGGCCATGCGATTGTATTGCTCGCCATAGGAGTTGCGTCCCGGTCCCCAGCACGCTTTCAGCGCCGCCGGTTTGGTGGTGGCGTACATTTTTGCCAGCTTTTTTATGTCGGCAGCGGGCACGCCGCAAATTTTTTCCGCCCATTCCGGTGTTTTCGGCGTGTCGTCGTATTTGCCGAGGATGTAATCCTTGAAATTTTCCCGGCCATTGGGCGATTCCGCGCTCCACGCCGGCATGGTGCCTGCGTCCATGCCCTGGGTAAACTTGTCGATAAACGACTGGTCCTGCAGCTTATTGGCAAAAATATAATGCGCCATGCCGGCCAGCATGGCAGCATCAGTATTGGGTTTGATGGGAATCCACCAGGCGTCGTAGATGGCGGCCGTATCCGTGTACTGCGGATCTATCACAACGAATTTACAGCCTTTCTGCCTGGCCATGCGCATGTAATACACGGTATTGCCGCCGTGAAATGTATAGGCTGGATTCCAGCCCCAGAGGATGAACAGCTTGCTGTACTGAAAGGTGTCATCTTCGTTGCCATCATTGATGGTGCCGTAAGTCCAGCGCGAAGCTGTGGTGGTGCCCTGGTAGGAAGGCACCGACCAGCAGGAAGTACGGCAGCCGAACATGCCCAGGAAGCGCGCCTGCAGACCGTCGATCTGGTCAGACTTGTGCAACACGCCATAGGAAGCACCCGCATAGGCCTGATCCAGGATGGCCTGAGGGCCATACCTGCTTTTGATTTCCTTCATCTTCGCGGCGATATGGTCCAAGGCCTGGTCCCAGCTGACGCGCTTGAACCTGCCCTCGCCGCGTTTACCCACGCGCATCATCGGGTGTAACAGACGCTCGGCGCAGTAGATGCGGTTTCGATAGGTACGGCCACGACCGCAGGCTCTGAGCTGTGGTTCTGCCGCAGTGTCTTTTCCATAAAACCCCGCTTGTTGAAAACGGCCATCATCTGACGACAATCGAACCACGACATCTTCCTTTTTGTGTGCCACCAGCACATGGCGAGAACCGCAATTGTGCGCACAGGAGGTCACCACAGTTTCCATTTCATCGTCAGTGGGATAGGGCTCATAGGCATGAGCACTGGTGGTTTTTGTCCTGACCAGGCCGGCCGCAGCCACCCCTGCAGATGCAGCGGCCGTAGATTTGAGGAAGCTGCGACGATTCAGCCTGACAGAATGTTTTAGGAATGGGCTCCCCGCCCCATGTTGCCTGCTCATAATTTCTCCTGACCCACTTTCGATAAACCGCGGTTACACTTGTCTCAGGCGTTAAGCACAAAGGCCATGACGCCCGACTGGACGCGTTCCGCGCTTAGGCAAGCCGCTATTTATTAAATTATTTAATGAGCGAGAGCAACATGCGTGCCATTTTCTGCAGAAAAGACTGATACTATACTATCTTATTGTTTTTACGCGCCCTTTCGCCCTGTGATCTCGCGAGAAGGAGCGCGATGACAAAGTTCTGCTTATGACATGTTGTCAGCCATAAATCTGACAAATAATGTGATAACCTAATATATAAAGGCGTTTGAGCGGAATTTGTACGAAGCTGACAAATTTACAGCCTGGCAGTCGCATCCGAATCGTCGGACAATGACAGCATTCGGCGCGATCAAAAAGACTCCCCTGCTGATCCGGGGAGGCGATTTTGCCCAAGACGGGCAAAGGCAGGGACGACCACCCCGACTCAATCCGGATGGCCCTGGCTGAATCTATTCATTCCCGGAGGAAATGATATGCAATTCCACCCGGCGGTTTTTCTGCCTGCCCTCTGCCGTTGCATTCGAGGCCAGCGGTCGGGTTTCGCCAGCGCCTGAATAAACCATGGCGTCTTCACTGACGCCCTGTTTGATCAAGTACAGGAAAACCGCTCTTGCCCGGTTTTCTGACAGTTTCTGGTTCCTGGCCGCCGATCCGCGGGAATCAGTGTGACCGGTTATCCTGAAACGCAGGCCCGGATACTGGCGCATACGCGCAGCCTGTTGTTTAAGAAAGGTTTTTGCCTCAGGCGTCAATCGGGAAGAACTGTACTTGAACGTTACCCCTTTCAACACCAACGAATCAACCGCACAACCCGTCTTATCCACCTGTACGGCCTTGTCGGAGCCCGGGCACAAGTCATGCTCATCCGGCACGCCATCCGCATCACTGTCCGCGAGCGCCGGCTGTTGATCGGCCGGCGTGGCTACTCGAGCCGTGGGTGAATCCTGAACAGGCTGTTGCGGATAAAGCAGCAAATCGCCGGATGCGGTTTGTTTTGCCTGCCAGCCAGTGTTTTCCAGCAGCGGTATCAGTCGCTGCAGATCATCGGCTGAATGGCCGTTTTCGTCCTCCGTACCCTGATCCGCTGTTTCCGTTTCGGACCAGTACACAACCAGATCGCCTTTCTTGTCACGACTGGTGATCCAGCCCGCCGCTTCCAGACTTTGCTGCAATTCATCCAGATCTGTCACTGCACCGCTTACTCCGGGCACCGGACCGGTTTTGCCTTCGGCGAAGGCAGTGTTGTTGATCTGTTCTGGCGCGGCCCCGCCAGAGCCGGCTTCAGGCCCGCTTTTTCGCGGAAACAGCAATAAATCACCCCCATCTGTTTTTTCAACATACCAGCCGGACCGCTCCAGCGTTTGCTGCAGTTCATCCATCGAAGCATTATTTTTGGCGACCGGCACAGACTGCTCACCTGACGCCGGCCAACGGATAGTCAGCGACCCGTCTTCGTCTTTCCTCACCACCCAGCCGGCAGCACGCAGTCGCTGCGGCAGCGTTGCAAAATCAATGATACTGTCCTGTATATCTGTCGCCGGAGAGGCCTGCACCGGCGTAACGTCTTTTGCATTGATCAAAGGCGGCGCATCACCTTCGGGAAAGAGCAACAAATCCCCGCTATCCGTTCTCTCTGTTTTCCAACCTGCCGATTCAAGCGCTTTTCTCAGGGCCGACAAGTCCGATGACATCTGGTTGCTGGCTGAAGAAATCTGGCCTGATCCGGCATTCTGTCGCCGACGAGGTTTCAAAATGATGTCGCCACTATCCGTGCGGGATATTTCCCAACAGGTTTTTTGCAGTGCCTGGGCCAACGACTGCAGACTTTCCTTGCTGAACCCGGCCGCGGTTGCCAACTGGCTCAGTCCAATGAGACACATCCCGGCAACAATAATTCGGTACTTGTTTTTCATTCTCGATCTCCTCACATCACAACAGCCCAATCCAGGAGAAACCCTGTTTACTTCCAGCCAAAATCATCCGGTACAGGCAGAGCTACTCCTGTCAGGCCTTTGCACGAAAAAACCTTAAAGTCCCTTCAAGGCTGGTGCTGAAGCTGATCTTCGATTCCTGAAAAAAA